>JAPOQB010000272.1 GCA_026710965.1 Deltaproteobacteria bacterium
CAGGGCGGCCCTTCTTCATCGGAGTGCTTCAGTTCAATTCGTTACCTCCTTGCACCGCTCCGACTGCTTCCGGCTGGAGCGACAGTTGCCGGGCGGGATTCCCACCCGCTGAGGGATAGCGCCTTTCCACGGCGCACATCATTGACAGCGTTACCGATTCGGTACCATAACAGCGGGACGGAGGTACTTGATGTATCATTCTTTTCTTTTTGCTGCACGGCGTGCTTGCAGCACCCGCGGCACGCGGGTTCCGACGGCGATCAGGGCGGGGGGAGTGATCCTTGCGCTGGGGCTGATCGCGAGCCTGGCCTGGGCCAGTCCGGCCGGAGAGGCGGCAATGGACTCGCAGGAGGTCACCATTACCCACTACTTCGGCGGCGACTTGGGACGCGCCGGCCTGGAGGAGATCTTTGGCACGTTCCACGACCAGACCGGGGTCACGGTGGTCGACAGCCCGATCGGTCACGAGGACTTCAAGGACGGCATCCTGGTACGCGCCGCCGGCGGCAACCTGCCGGACGTATTCAGCTACTGGGCGGGGGCGCGGACGCAGTTCGTGGTCGACGGCGGCAACATCGCGGCGATCGACGACGCGTGGTCGGCCAACGGCCTGGACGCGGTTATCGCCACGTCGGTGGCGGACGGCGCCACCATGTACGACGGCAGCCGCTACCTGGTGCCGTTCGGCTACCACTACGCGGGCATGTTCTACAACGCCAAGGTGATGGCGGCAGCCGGAGTCACCGAGTTCCCGTCCGACTGGGACGGCTTCCTGGCGCTGTGCGAGAACCTCAAGGCGCAGGGCATCATCCCGATCGCGCTCGGCACCAAGAACCGCTGGCCGGGCCAGTTCTGGTTCGACTACCTGCTGCTGCGCACCGCCGGGCCGGACTACCGCGCCGCCCTGATGGCGGGCGACGCTTCCTACACCGACCCCGAGGTGCAGCGCGCCATGGAATTGTGGAAGGAACTGGTGGACGCCGGCTACTTCGCGCCCAACGCCAACGCCGATGAATGGACCGACGCCTCCGACAAGGTGGCGCGCGGCGACGCGGCGATGACGCTGATGGGCACCTGGATCACCGGCTACTGGAACGGCCAGGACCTGATGGCCGGCGACGACTACGACTTCTTCGAGTTCCCGGCGATCGACGCCGGCGTTCCGAACGCGGTGGTCGGGCCGGTCGACGGCTGGCTGATCTCGGCCAACTCCCCGAATCGGGCGAACGCCGAAGCGCTGGTGTCGTTCCTGGCCAGCGACGCCGAGGTGCAGGCCAAGTGGGCGCAGATCCAGGGCGCACTGTCGGCCAACGTCAACGTGGACGTGAGCACCTACACGCCGGTTATGCAGCGGGCGCTGGAGGCGGTCGGCAACGCCGACACGTTCGCGTTCAACTACGACCTGGCGACCACGCCGCCGGCGGCCGAGTTCGGCCTGGACATGTTCTCCCGGTTCATGGACAGCCCGGACGACTACATGCAGCACCTGGCCGACACCGAAGAGGGTGCCCGGGGAGTGTTCGACAGCCAGTAACGAGAGTCGCTGGGTTGACAAAGGAGAGGTTGCGCCGTTGCAGAGTACGGCTCGCGCGGCTCGCGGCGCACCCTTCTCCGGCAGCCAGTGGATGAAGCAGAAAGAACGATTCTGGCGCATCGCGCTGCTGTTCCTGCCACTGGCGGTGTTCGGCGTGTTTGTCGTCTGGCCGCTGCTCGATACCTTTTACTACAGCTTCACGAACTGGAACGGCTTCAGCCGCGACTACCGGTTCGTGGGGCTGGACAACTTCGCCGGCGTGGTGACCGACCGCCTGTTCACCAACGCTACGGTCAACACGCTGATCTGGACCGCGCTGGCGATCGTGCTGCCCACCGCCGGCGGCCTGACCCTGGCGCTGATGCTCGACACCCAGGTGCCGGGCGCCAAGGCGTTCAAGTCGGTGTTCTACCTGCCGATCTGCCTGGCCGCGGTGGTGGTGGGCCAGATCTGGATCTGGATCTACCAGCCCGACTGGGGCCTGCTCAACGCCGCCATCACGGCGGTGACCGGCTCGCCGCCCGCGTTCGCCTGGCTGGCCGAACCGGAGTCCGCCCTCTACTCCGTGATCGTGGCCTGGTCGTGGCAGCAGATGGGCCTGGCGATGGTGATCTTTCTGGCCGGCCTCACCTCGATTCCCACCTACCTGCTGGAGGCGGCCGAGATCGAAGGCGCCTCGCGCGGACAGCGCATCCGCCACGTGGTGCTCGCTCTGCTGCGCCCGGCCACCGTGGTGGCGGTGGCGCTGAGCGTGATCAACTCGCTGAAGGCGTTCGACATCCTGTTCATCATGACCGGCGGCGGGCCGTTCCACTCGTCCGACACGCTGGCCATGTACATGTACAGCGAGTCGTTCAAGAAGTACCGGATCGGCTACGGCAGCTCGATCTCGGTGATCCTGTTCCTGATGACGCTGAGCGTGATTACCGTCTACTTCCGCCAACTCAAGAAGCTGGACGAGCTGTATGACTGACGGCGCGACCGCCACGACCCCCACGACCCCCACGACCCCCGCGACCCCCGCGACCCCCGCGACCCCCGCGACGCCGCGGCGTCGGCGGCTGTCCGGCTGGACCGGCGTGCTGCTGGTGTGCCTGACGGTGCTGGCGCTGCTGTTCCTGACCCCGACGGTGGGGGTGATCCTGAGCGCCCTGAAGAGTACGCGCGACATCGCCTTCGGCACCCTGTGGGCGATTCCGCGCACCCTCGACCTGTCCAACTTCGCGGTGGCGCTCGCCCACCCGTCGGTCAAGTTCTACTTTGTCAACACGTTCCTGGTAACCGCGCCGGCCACCGCCGGCTCGATCACTTTGGGCATCCTGGCCGGGTACGTGTTTTCCAAGCTGCCGTTCCGCGGCAGCGAGATCCTGTTCCTGGTGATCGTGTCGGGGATGTTCTTTCCGCCGCAGATCATCCTGATTCCGCTGTTCCGGTTGTTCAACCGGCTCGGCCTGCTCGACACGCTGTGGCCGATGATTATCGTGCACATCGCCATGGGCATCCCGATCTGCACCCTGCTGATGCGCAACTTCTTCGCCACCGTGCCGGCCGCGCTGCGTGAAGCGGCCATCGTGGAAGGCGCCAGCGAATGGCGGGTGCTGACCGGGGTGGCGCTGCCGGTCAGCCTGCCCGCCCTGGCGGTGCTCGGTACCCTGCAGTTCACCTGGATCTGGAACGACTTCCTGTGGCCGCTGATCTTCACGCAGAGCGACAACAAGCGCACCATCATGCTCGGCATCGTGTCGCTGCGCGGCCAGTACACCGTGGCCTGGGGCGTGCAGGGCGCGCTGTCCCTGCTGGCCAGCCTGCCCACGCTGCTGGTGTTCCTGTTCTTCCAGCGCTACTTCATCGCCGGCATGACCATGGGGGCTGTCAAGGGCTGACCGCCGCGGCGCTGCAAGCGCCCGTTTCTTGTTGCAGATCCTGCCGCGAACATGCTACAGTTTCGTGCGCTCGTAGTAGCGGGCGCGAATCTCATAACAGTTTCCAATAAGGGGAAGACTTTGATGAAAATGAAGACGCTCACTGGAGCGCTTGTGTTGGCGTTCGCGGCGACCGGCCTGTGGGGCCAGATCGGCGGCTTGCCGCGCGAAGAGAGCCTGATCATTCAGAACCCGGAGGGAGCTCCGTCGAACCCGGGCTGCTTCAACCTGTGGTGGGGCTGCGGCGGCGGCTGGTCGACCGGCCTGCACCAGCTCGCGCTCGACACGTTCTGGTATATCGACCCCAACGCGGGCGTCGACGGCGTAATCCACAACTCGCTCGCCGCCGGACCGCCGGAGTACAACGACGACTTCAGCGAGATGACCGTGTTCCTGCGCCAGGGCATCTACTGGAGCGATGGCGTGGAGTTCACCTCCGCGGACGTCGTCTACACCGTCGAGTCGCAGATCGAGCATCCGGGCGCGACCTGGAGCGGCGCGTTCAGCACCAACGTCGAGTCGGTCCAGGCCATTGACGACTACACGGTCCGGTTCATCCTGAAGGCGCCCAACTCGCGCTTTCAATCGGTGTTCTCGGTGCGCTGGAACGCGGCCTGGATCATCCCCAAGCATATCTTCGAGAACGAAGATCCCACCACGTTCGAGTTCAACCCGCCGGTGAGCCTGGGACCCTACACGCTGCACAGCTACGATCCGAACGGTTCCTGGCACATCTGGGAGCGGCGCCCCGACTGGGAGCGTACCACGGTGGCCGAATTCGGCATGCCCGCGCCCCGCTACGCAATCTACCGGCACGGCATTCCCACCGACCGCCGGCTTATCGAGATGGTCAACGGCGACCTCGACATGATCCACGACCTCACGCCCGAGGGCACGTTCTCGATCGTGAAGCAGGACGAGACTGCCCAGGGCTGGTTCCCGGGCTTCCCGTATGCGCACCCCGACCCGACGCTCCCGGCCGTGGTGTTCAACACCCAGAACGAGAAGTTCCAGGACAAGCGGGTGCGCTGGGCGCTGGCGCTGATGCTGGACGCGCAGACGATGTCGCTGGCCAGCTATCGCGGCGCGGCGACGTTCTCCGCCATCCAGGTGCCGCCTACCGGACTGCATCCGGACGACTACCACGAACCGATGCAGGACTGGCTCGAGACGTTCACCATTGAGGCCGGCGGCAAGACCTTCCAGCCCTACGATCCCGAAGTGACCCTGCGCATCGCTGAAACCGTCCGCCGGCAGTTCGACGGCGTGCCGGAGGACGAGCAGGCGATTCGGCGTTCGTTCGGCTACGGCTGGTGGGCCCAGAACCTGGAGGCCGCCGCGCTGCTGCTGGAGGATGCCGGCTTCGAGAAGCAGGGCAACAACTGGTATATGCCGAACGGCGAACGATTTACCGTCGAGTTGGGGTACAGTGCCGAGGGCGTGATGAGCCGGCTCGGATCGATCATCGTACAGCAGTGGATCCAGGCCGGCGTCGACGCGACCAGCAGGACCGACCCGCAGCTGTGGGACCAGATGTTCATGGGCGAATTCGACGCCCAGATCGGCTGGTCGGTCGAGACTTGGGGCGGCCATCCCGACCTGTCGTTCTTCCTGGACAGTTGGCACTCCGAGTTCGTAGCCGAGCCCGGCGCCCGGCAGCCAGCGCGCAACTGGCAGCGCTGGTCGCACCCCGATCTGGACCGGATCATTGAGGAAATCCGCACAATCGACTTCAACGATCCGCGCGGCGTCGAGCTCGGGCAGGAGTTCGTGAGGCTCACGGTAGAGGAGATGCCGACCATCCCGATCATGTCGTACAACGTGTTCTCGGTGCAGTCCAACCGGTACTGGACCAACTTCCCGACCTCCGAGAACAACTACGCAAACCCGGTCACCAACTGGGCCAACGGGCGCTACATCCTGAACCTGATCGAGCCCGCGTCCCGGTAACGATCTTGAATCGTCACCGGCTGGTTGAGCCTGTGACCGAACCCGTCCCGAACCATGGGAGCCTGTCACGATTCGGCAGGTTCCCGTGGCCGGGTGCCGGGACCCCACCCGCATGAGAACGTACGGTTTCTTCGTACTGAAGCGGTTCGGCCAGTTGCTGATCGTGGTGTTCCTGGGGGTGAGCGCGACCTTCTTCATTACCCACCTGTCGCCGCTCGACCCGGTGGAGCAGACCATGGGCCGCCTGACCCGGCAGTCCGGCTTCAGCCCTGAGGCGCAGGAAGCGATGCGCGCGGCGCTGACCGAGCTGTATGGCACCGACAAGCCGCTGCTTGAGCAGTTCTACAGCTTCTGGAGCCGCCTCGTGCGCGGCGACATGGGGCCGTCGCTGCTCGCCTTCCCGACCCCGGCGCTCCGGCTGGTGAAGCGCGCACTGCCGTGGACGGTCGGCCTGCTTACCACCACCGTGCTCATCACCTGGACCGTCGGCAACCTGCTCGGCGGGCTGGCCGGCTACTTCCAGAACAGCCGGCTCCTGAAAGCGTTCGGCGTGTTTGCCATCGGCGTGCAGCCGATCCCGTACTACATCGTCGCCTTCATCATGCTGATCCTGTTCGGGTTTCTGTGGCCGGTGCTGCCGATCTCCGGCGGCGCCGGGATGTTCGTGGAGCCGGGCTGGAACATCCATTACGCGCTGTCGATCGTGCATCACTCCATCCTGCCGGCGTCGTCGATCGTGGTGGTCGGACTCGGCACCTGGTTCCTGGGCATGCGCGCGCTGGTGTCGAATGTGGTCACCGAAGACTACGTAACCTACGCCGAATTTGGCGGGGTCGAAAGCCGCAAGATCGTCGGCTCGTACGTGATCCGCAACGCCATGATCCCACAGCTTACCGCGCTGGCGATGGTGCTCGGCGGCGTGTTCTCCGGGACCATAATCACCGAGGAAGTGTTCTCCTATCCCGGCGTCGGCACGCTGCTGATCGACGCCGTGAACGCGGGCGACTATACGCTCGTGCTGGCCGTCACGTCGATCTCGATCGCAACCGTGGCGACGGCTATCTTCGTGATCGACCTGCTGTACCCGCTGCTGGACCCGCGCGTGAGGGTCCGCTAGATTCGTGTTTCACATCATCCGGGATCTGCTGCGCTTCAACCGGGAATTCGCCATCGGGGTCGCGTTCCTGGGGCTGATCGTCGTGTACTCCCTGCTGTCGTTCGTCTCCCCCATTGACCCCGACATCCAGTTCATGGAGTTCCCGGACCTGCCGCCCTCCGGCGAGTACTGGTTCGGGACCAACTCGCGCGGCCAGGACCTGTTCTGGCAGCTCACCTTTGCTTTTCGCAATACGCTGGGATTCGGGATCATGGTGGCCGCGTTCAGTCGCGTCATCTCGATCACTGTCGGCCTGGTATCGGGGTACGTGGGCGGGGCGGTCGACCGTGTCCTGATGGTGATCAACGACGTGTTCGTCACGCTGCCGCTGCTGCCGGTGCTGCTGGTGTTTTTCTTCGTGCTCGGCGACAGCCTCAACACCATCAATCTGGCGCTCTTGATGGCATGCCTCGGCTGGCCGTTCGATGCGCGCCTGATCCGCTCCATCACGCTCGGTCTGCGCCACCGCGAATTCACCCGCCACGCGATGTTCTCCGGGATGAGCCCGCTGAAGATCATGTTCGAGGAGCACCTGCCCTACGTGATGCCGGTGGTGTTCGCGACTGCCATGGCCAACATGCTGTGGGCGATCGGTGTGGAGGTGACCCTCGCGGTGCTCGGCTTCACCAACATCAACCTCGCCACCGTCGGTACCACCATCTACTGGGCCAACAACCACTCCGCCATGATAGTCGGCGTCTGGTGGTGGATCGTGATCCCGGTGGTGCTGGTGGTGATGTTGTTCATCGGCCTGTACCTGCTCGCCGTCTCGCTCAACGAGTACATCGACCCGCGCTCCCGGCTGCGCAGGATGGGCGGCTGATGGCCGACGTGCTCACCGTGGCGGGCCTCAAGGCCTACTACCAGACCAACTACTTCGGCGTGCAGCGCGAGGTGCGCGCGGTCGACGACATCTCGATCACGGTGCGCGCCGACGAGGTCTACGGCATCGCCGGGGAGAGCTCCTCCGGCAAGACCACGCTGATCAAGACGTTTGCCGGCGCCATTCACCCGCCGCTGCGCATCGTCGGCGGCTCCATGCGCTACCGGTTCGACGGGCAGGAGATCGACCCGTACGCGGTCAGCGCCGAGGAGTTGAACCGCCTGCGCTGGCGGCACGTGTCGTACATCATGCAGGGCTCGATGAGCGTGCTGAACCCGGTGCGCCGGATCCACCGCAGCTTCGCCGACTTCGCCTTCAGTCACATGGACCTGCCGAAGGCGCGCTTCTGGCAGGCGGTGGAAGAACACCTGGAGCGCCTGTCGCTGAGTCCGGACGTGCTGCGCGGCTACCCGCATGAGCTGTCCGGCGGCATGCGGCAGCGAGTCACCATCGCGCTGGCCACCGTGTGCCGGCCCGGCTTCATCATTGCCGACGAGCCCACCACCGCGCTCGACGTGGTGGTGCAGAAGGACGTGCTGGCGCTGCTCGACGACATTCGCCGCACGCTGAAGTCGTCGGTAGTGTTCGTGACCCACGACATGAGCGTGCACGCCAACATGGCCGACCGCATCGGCATCATGTATGCCGGGCGCATCGTCGAGGAGGGCCCCACGCGGGCGCTGTTTACCGCGCCGAAGCACCCCTACACCGCGCACCTGGTGGCCAGCCTGCCGCGCATTGGCGACGCCACCCGCAAACCGGCGCTGGGCGGCCGCCCGCCGGCCCTGTCCGACCCGCCGGGCGGCTGCCGCTTCCACCCGCGCTGCCCGCTGGCCATCGACAAGTGCCGCACCGAGGTACCGCCGCTGGAGACGGTCGGAGCCGACCACCGCTCGGCGTGCTGGCGCAGCGCCGAGGTGGAGCCGCTGACGCCGCCGTCCGGCGCGTCCGGAGAGGAGGTGGCGTGAGCGCAATCCTGGAGGTCGCCCACGTCTCCAAGCGGTTCGCGATGGGCGGAGTGCTGTCGCGGCGCCACGTCGAGGCGGTGAACGACGCCAGCTTCGCCATCGAGGAGGGTCAGCCGGAGGTGTTCACGATCGTCGGCGAGTCCGGCTCCGGCAAGACGACGCTGGCACGCATGATGCTCGGCCTGGAGCTCCCCACCACCGGCGAGATCCGGCTGTCGGGGCGCAGTATGGCCGACCGCCGCGGGCGGGCCGCAAAGATCGAATTCATGCGCCACGCGCAGCCGGTGTTCCAGAACCCGTTCGAGGCGTTCAACCCGCTCAAGCGGGTCGACCGCTACCTGGACGCCAGCGCCCGCGTGCTGCTCGGCGCCCGCGGGCGGGGGGCAATCGACGCCGCCATGGACGTGGCGCTGCACAAGGTGGGCCTGAGCCTGGCGGAGGTGCGCGGACGCTACGCCCACGAGCTGTCCGGCGGACAACTGCAGCGCGTCGCGATCGCCCGGGCACTGATCCCGAACCCGGAGATCCTGGTCGCCGACGAGCCGGTGTCGATGGTGGACGCCTCGCTGCGCATGTCGATCGTCAACCTGCTGCGCGACCTGCGCGACAACCTGAACGTGACGGTGATCTACATCACGCACGACCTGGCCACCGCGTACTACATCTCCGACCGCATCATCATCATGCAGAAGGGCTACATCGTGGAGATGGGCCCGGCGCAGACGATCCTGGAGTCGCCCGAGCACCCCTACGCGCGCCTGCTCAAGGAGTCGGTGCTGCCGGTGGACGACCCCGGCCGCGAGCGCGTGCAGGCCCCGGACCGGAGCCTTGCCCTGGCGGCCGCGGAGAACTCCGGCAGCGGCAGGCTGGTGCCGCGCACCGGCGGCCGCAGCGTGCGCATGAACGCGGAATAACCACGCAGCAACGAAGCTCGGGGGTTACGAGTTGGGCTTGACCGGTGCCCGGCCGCGGACAAGGTGCCACTCCCGGTCCCCGGTCAGCTCTCCGAATGCCTCCTCGGTGCCGTCGGGCCATACCACGAGTACCGACGCATACGCCGCTTCGCCGAGACCAAAGTGGAGCGCCGTGTCGTTGCCGGCGCCGAGGCTCGAACCGCTCTTCACCTCCTGCATGCGCGGGCGCCCGCCGCCGGGCGTCACGTACACGCGTGCCCCTATTGCGTCGCGGTTGACCGGCGGTCGGCCTTCGAGCCGCACCGTCAGCCAGTGATTCGCTGTTCCCGCCAGCCCGGTGTTGCGATACAGGGTGAAGCCGACGTCAAAGTTGCCGACCACGAAGTCCACGAAGCCGTCGCGGTCGTAGTCGGCGTAGGCCGCGCCCATGGTCGGCTTCGGGCGCTGCTGCCAGGACGGCGGCGTGGCGTCGACGTAGTTGCCGTAGCCGCGGTTGCGGTACAGCACGTTGGCGTGCGGAAACAGCAGCCCCGCCGACGAAGTGGAACTCATGAACCGCTCGGCGGCCCCGCTGGCCGCCAGGAACAGGTCGAGCCAGCCGTCGTTGTCGTAGTCGAAGAATGCCGTGCCCCAGCCGACAATGTTGCCGCCGCCTCCCCCTACCCCGGCCGCCTCGGTGGCATTGCGGAACCGCCCGCCAACGTTCTGCAGCAGCGTCATCGGTTCGCCCATGTCGGAGAAATAGAAATCCAGGTCCAGGTCGTTGTCGTAGTCGCCCACCGCGAGGCCCATGCCGTTGCGTACGGCGCCGGTACGCGTCTCGGCGGAGGCATCGCTCCAGCACCAGCCGCCGCAGCCCGGCCCGTCGTTGCGCCACAGCACGTTGCCGATCGGATGCTCGACCATGTCGTTGACCACGTAAACGTCGGGGTCGCCGTCGTCGTCGAAGTCGGCGAAGCTGGCCGCGAATGCGGCGCCGCGCAGCTTGTCGCCGAGCAGGGCGGAGACGTCCGCGAAGGTGCCGTCGCCGCGGTTGCGGTACAGCCGGTCGCTGGCCAGGGCGGCGGCGCGCTCGCGCGGGCACTCCGGGTAGCAGCGCCAGTTGGCCACGAACAGGTCGAGGAAGCCGTCGCCGTCGTAATCACCCCAGGCGGCGGTGGCGCCCTTGCCGGTGTCGCCTACCCCGGCGGCCGCGGTAACGTCGCGAAATCCGGCGCCGTCCTCGTTGCGGAACAGGACGTTGGCGCCGTTGGCTACCACATAGAGGTCGCGCCAGCCGTCGTTGTCGTAGTCGGCCCACACCGCGCCGCCGGTCCACGTTTCTGCCAGGACTACGTCGGCGGCCTGCTCCGGGATGCTGAAGGTGCCGTCGCCGTCGTTGCGGTACAGGATGCTCGGGCTCTGGCCGCCGGCCAGGAACAGGTCAACCCAGCCGTCGTTGTCATAGTCGCCCCAGGCCTGGCCGATGCCGAGGTAACCGCTGGTGAAGGTGTCGTGCACGAACTCGGCCCAGGAGCTGCGATGCGGCGCGTCGATGCCGGCCGTTTCGTTGGCATCCACGAACGCCTCCGGAGCCGCAGGCGCCTGCGCCGCCGCCGGCCACCCGGCCAGCGCGGCCGCTCCCAGAGCTGCCGCCATGAGTACGAGGCGCCCCGCCGATGCGCGCATCATTGTGCCGTGCAAGGTACGGCCCCATCGTTTGCCGCTGCAAGGTGCTCCGTGGCAAGCGCCGTGTGGCATAATGCAGCATCGCCATGAGAACGATCTTCATCATCATGGATTCGCTGAACCGCCACTACCTGCGCTGCTACGGGAATGGATTCGCGATCACGCCCAACATCGACCGGCTGGCGCAGCGCGGGACGGTGTTCGACAACCACTTTGCCGGCTCGCTGCCGTGCATGCCGGCGCGCCGCGAGATGCTGACCGGGCGGGTCAACTTCCTGGAGACGCCGTGGAGCCCGGTGCAGCCGTGGGACGAGTGCCTGCCGGCCATGCTGCGCGAGCAACGCGGCGTGTACAGCCACATGATCACCGACCACTACCACTATTTCCATTCAGGCGGCGAGGGCTACAACACCATCTACAACTCGTGGGAATTTATTCGCGGCCAGGAGGGTGACACCTGGCGGCCGCTGGTCGAGGAGCCGTCCAAGCCGGAGGGGGCGCGCGGGCTGGAGGGGCCGTGCCGCTGGGGCTACTGGCGCAACCAGACCTGGGCTCCGATGGAACGCGACGAGGACTACTCGACGCCGCGCTGCTTCGAACGCGCCCTGGACTTCATCGACCGCAACCACGACGCGCAGGACTGGCACCTGCACCTGGAAGTGTTCGACCCGCACGAGCCGTTCGACTGCCCGGCGCGCTATCGCGAACAGTACGGCGACCAGTGGGACCGCTACCACTTTACCTGGCCGCTGTACGGCCGCCTCGATCCCGAGTTGGACGACGACGACACGGTGCGCCACATTCGCGCCTGCTACGGCGGCGCGCTGACCATGGCCGACCACTGGCTCGGCAAGCTGCTCGACAAGCTGGATCGGCACGGCATGTGGGAGGACACCGTGGTGGTGCTGACCACCGACCACGGCCACATCCTCGGCGAGCGCGGCTACTGGGGCAAGATGCAGATGGCGCTGTACGACGAGTTGGCCCACATCCCGCTGATCGTGTGTGCGCCCGGCGCCGCCGGCGGCGGCCGCGTGCAGCGCGCGCTGACCACCACCGTCGACCTGATGCCGACCTTCCTCGAACTGCACGGGATGGCGGCCCCCGACCAGGTACAGGGCCGCTCCCTGTGCCACCTGCTGGCCGCCGACGCCGACCACCACGAGGCGGTGCTGTACGGTGGCTTCGGCAAGGACGTGTGCCTGACCGACGGCCGCTACCGCTACTTCCGGCAGGCGCTCCCCGACAGCTGGGTGCACCACCACACCATGATGCCGCGCGGCAGCCAGGACTTCCTGGCCGTGAACCGGCTGCAGATGGAGTACGGCTACTTCCTCAAGTACCCGAGCGACCGCGGCTACCCGCAACTGCGCTGGCGGCAGCCCTCCGAGGCGGCGCTCGACGCCCCCGACTTCAACCTGCTGTTCGACGGCCAAACCGACCCCGGCCAACAACGCCCGCTCCGCGATGCCGCCGTGGAGAAGCGGCTGGCAGGCCTGCTCCGCGACCGCCTGGCCGCGTTCGAAGCCCCCGACTGCCAATACCAACGCCTCGCCCTATGAGAGGTGGTCAACCGACCCCCTTCCGCAGGACCGAGTGAGGCGCGGTCAACGGACGACGGCGAAGGTTGAGGCAGTGCCGGTGGCCGGCTGGTTTTCCAGGCGCGACAGGTAGTAGCCGACGTCGAACTGGTCGTCGCCGGTGAGGAATCGCCAGAACTTGATCCGGTTGACGATCTCCAGGCGATCCTCGTTCCCGTACCAGTCGTGGTCGCGCATCAGCACCCTGCCGATCTCCGGGTCGTCACGGTCGGCCGTGTCCCACAGCAGCCGTTGCGGGACGGTCGGGTTGAGGCGCAGCTTGAACATGTACCGGGTCTGCCCTGTGTGGTTGGGCTGTGCGCAATGCCAGATGCCGTGATGGACCACCACCACGGTGCCGGCCTTGCACACGATCGGGCACTGATTCAGGAAGTTGTGATAGCGGGCAATGTCGGACTCGCTGACACGCCGGTAATGACTGCCGGGCAGAATCATGGTGCCGCCCATTTCACGCGGGGTGTCGTGCGGATAGTAGAAGAACTGGATGTCGAAATCGAGCCGCAGGTCGAGGATGTTGTCGGCGTGCCACACCTGGGCGATACCCCGTTCCGGCGGCACAATGTGGATGGCGTGGTGATCGAAGTGCGGATTCGGCCCCACCAGGCTGTGGATGACGCCTTGGATCTCCGGCAGCGAGAACACCGCGCGGATGCCCGGGTTGCGCGGCCACGCCTTGTCGAGCGTCGCGTCCGGGCCCCGCTCGGGGGATTCGACCGCACCGGATTCCATCTCGGCCAGCGCGGCGGCGTTCAGGTGCGCCGGCACCAACTCGTCGAAGCGCAGAAACCCGTCGGCCACGAAGTTGGCCATCTGGACACTATTGAGCAGGTGCTCTGGCGCTGCCATCGGCATCCTCCAGTTTCTCGAGAATGAACTCGTACTTGAGAA
This sequence comes from Deltaproteobacteria bacterium, assembly GCA_026710965.1. Classification (GTDB taxonomy): domain Bacteria; phylum Desulfobacterota; class Binatia; order UBA9968; family JAJDTQ01; genus JAJDTQ01. Next base: position 13,485 of record JAPOQB010000272.1, read on the forward strand.
ACGACGTATCGTAGCCCATGCCGGGATAGGCGGGAAACTGTTGCGGAAACTGAACCACCCGCCAACCGTCGCGCATCGCATCGACCACCGACGCATACGGCGGGTGGGAGGCGCTGCCGGTGGGGGCGCCGTAGCGGTTGTCCGCCTCCGGCACGTCCGGCCGCGGTGCGGCGCCGTCGTACAGCGACCAAGCCACTACCCGGCTGTTCAGATCGGAGTTGTGCAGGTACAGCACCAGGATTTTCTGCCTCATCCGCGGGTGCACGCTTACAGGATAGTCCGAACGTGCGGGTATTCGACGATCTTGTCGTCCGAAGTGACCAAATCGCAATCGTGAATGCGGGCGGTGGCGACGATGATTTGATCAGCCGGGTCGCGATGAAACGATCCCGGCAAGCGAGTCGATTCAATGGCCGCCTCCGGCGTCAACTCCAAGAGCGTCACTCCCGGATAGGCAAGCGCCGTAGACATCCAATCCGGCAGTTCAGTGGGAAGCTCGATTCTTCCATACTCGTAAAGTTTCGCCACCTCCCAACAGGAGATGGCGCTTACGCCGATCAGATCGTCTTCATTGCGGCTGATGGCGGCATGCTGCGCGACGCTCAGCCGTCCGGTGTCGAGCGTCCACCACACCCATATGTGCGTGTCGACCACGATCACCTGCCGACAGCCCACTCATCCTCGGCAACGGCGTCGTACGGGCGGTCATACCGATACCGGGCACCACGGAGAGGATAGATTCTTCCTTTCGTTGAAATCGCAGCAGCGCGCCATCTAGGCTCACGGACCAGTCGATAGTGGGCATCGTATTCCAGGATGTAGATCCGAGGCGTGGCGCTGTCGATGTCCACGACGCGATACAGCCTTGCCGCACGACTCTCCAGTGCTTCGTAGCACTGCTGGCTGGAAACCTTCAATTTCCCCCACGAAATCCCTGTATCTTTGGTGCCCTTTACCTCGATCCTCTCAGTCTCACGGCCAACCGACACCCGCAGGTCTGCACCGTTGTTGTCCAGTTCTATGTTCACCTCACTCCCATGTTTTTGGTGGAGGTACATACGAACGATGTGTTCAGCCTTCTTGCCCGGCGAGCAATCGGCGATGGACCGCCGTTCAGATATGCTCAGGCGTACTTCAATCGGATCCGGGAGAACATCTCTGTTTACGCGTGTCACGGTGATCCTCGGGCCATAATGTACCAGTGAATCTCTCTCTTTCTCCAGCTCGCCGAAAATGCTCTAGTGCTCGTGGTGGGAGGCGTGGTCGTGCAGCGGGGTGTGCTGGTGGAACACGCCGTGGCGGTGCATGGTCTGGTGCAGGCGATTCCAGGCGCCTTCCAGGGTGGCGCGGAGCTGGCGGTAGCGGCGCGCGTCGGGGCGCGGGGCGATGGTGTCGACGTAGGCCAGGGCGCCCTCGATCTGGTCGAGGATCAGGCCGGCATCGTGCGCCGAGAACGGGCGCGCGCCGCCTACCCTTACCTGCACTGCGCTGGTGTGGGCGGCGATGTCGTCGTCGTGCCCGCCGCGGTAGCTGCCGCGCACGCGCAGGGCCAGCCAGGACGAGTCCGCCATGCGCACGGATGCACTGCCGGAGAGGGCCAGCGCGCCGCCGGCGTCGACCTGTTCCGCCACGACGCCGCCATGGACCAACTCCACGCTCGCGATCGGCACGGCGACCGACTCCACGCGCCACTGGACGCTGACCGTGCCGCCGCCGGGAGGCAGTTCCACGGTGGCGCCCGGCGGCCTGCCCTCGACGGTCAGCTCGGCCAGCGGCCCCACGGTGACGAAGGTGTTGCCCGCGCGCAGCGCCGCCATCCAGTTGTCGTAGGTGAACTCGAGCTCGCCGAGCTGCGTGTAGGTGCGCACGCCGCCCAACTGGGAGGCGGCGGCCATCTTGTCGGAGCCGCCCACCACCGGCAGCAGGTAGCCGAGGTTCAGGTAGCGGTACCAGTCGGCGATTCCGTACGGGTTGAGTTGGCCTTCGCACGGGTTGAAGGTCATCATCTCCATGGCGTCCACCACCCCGAGCACGATGTCGGCGGCGCGCTCGCACTGCGGGTTGGGAGCGTGCGGCATCACCACCAAGCCGCCCTGCTGCAGGCAGCGGGTGGCCCAGTCCGCCATGGTCACCTCCTGCGGGTCGCCGATCGCCGACTCCGACGGCCCGCCGGTGCACAGCGGATGGATCATGGCGCCGGCGTAGCCGAGCAGGGAGATGTGGCCGAGCACCTGCATGCGGTTCTCGGTGCCCACCCGCACCAGGAACTCGCCGCTGCCGCCGAAGTCGCGCGCGCCCAGGGTGGTGGCGCCGTCGAAGTCGGAGACGTTGCTGAACATCTCGCCCCACTGGCTGGCCAGCAGGTTGACCACGTTTACGCCCTCGGCGGCACCTTCCAGCAGGGCGGTTTGCGGGCTCAGGAAGTGGACGTGGGTGTCGGCGGTCACCCAGCCGCGTTCACGCCAGCGCAGCACGCGCTCCAACTCGAAGGTCAGCTCCCGGGTCTGCGGCGTCACGGTGACGCGGGTGCGCAGCGGGCGCACCTCGTAGCCGCGGCAGATCTCCACGAACACTTCGCCGAGCGGCAGGTCGGCTACACACTCGCCCGGTATGTAAGCGTATTGGTTGAGGCCGTTCACGAACTCGCCGTAGTTGTCCTCAAACCAGTTGCCGTTGACGGTGCGGTGGTTGCCCTTGGGCGGCAGGTACTCGCCGGCGGCGCCGTGCAGGTGCAGGCGCACCGCGACCGGTTGCGGCGAGCCGCGCTCGGTCACCGTGATCTTCACCGGGCGCTCGGCAGCCGCCACCGCCGATGCGTACGACGCGCCGGCCCCCTCCGACACCTCGCCGGCCAGTTCCTGAAGCGACACGGCGCGGTCGCCCAAGTACAGCTTGGCGGCGGGATGGGCGGCGTACTCCACCAGCGCCCGCGCGGCAGACGCGGCCGGCTGCACGTTGGGCGTGCCGGAGCGCCACGCCGATTCGTCGTAGTCCAGCGCTCGGCGGGCGGAGATCACCGTGCCGAGGTCGATGTCCACGCCTTCCAGCTCGCCGGCTCCGTTGAAGCTCATCCCCGGCGCAAGATCAACGACCAGCTTGCGGCGGGTGCCGGGGCGCAGCGGGTGATCGGTCAACTCGGTGGCGGCGATGCCGTACACGGCGCACGGCTCGCCGGCGGGCCGCAGCTCCACGGCGTCGATGGCGCGGTCGGGATGCGGGTTGGGCAGCGCGTACAGCCAGCCGCCCGGGCCGGCGTCGCGCCCGGAACCGTGCCGGGTCTCACCGCGGCCATACGCTGCCGCCGGGCTGCGCCCCGCCGCCTGGTCCTCCGCCGAAGACGCGATAACCTGATCGGCCAGCAGCGGAATCGCGGCAAACGGGCTGGCGCCCCAGCCGATGCGCGCCTGCTGGATGGCGAAACGGCGCCGGATGGCGTGCACGTGCTCGGTTCCATCTGCGTAGCGCAGCACGTAGTTGGCCACGTGATCGCCGAGTTCATTACCGTCGGCGTCGGAGTCGGCAAAGCCGGACAGGTAGGTGGAGGCGCGGTCGGCGACGTAGTGAACGAACACCAGGTAGCGCGCAGTAAGGCCGGCGGCGACACTGACCGGCTCTTCGTCCACCAGCACCACGTTGGCGGCGCCGGCCGGACCGAGGAGGAACGGGATGCCGCGAAATCCCTGGGCGCCGAAGGCCCGTTCCAGCGCGGGCGGCGGCGCGAGCGCGTCCGGCAACGCCGCTCGGTCGGCGTTGCAAGCATTGTTCAACGGCAGCGGCAGAAAGCGGTCCGATGCTGGTACGGACATGACGCCATCATATCAATTTGTTGTGACGATGACTCGACAACACACCTGCAATGGTTTGCGGTATGATGAAAACTATTGGGGATAGACATGCGAACAATCGATATACCGAGCTACATTACCCGTCCGATCTACGTCGAAAGGATGAACCCGCTGGTCGGGATGGACGTGATCAAGGTGCTCGTAGGGCAGCGGCGGGTGGGCAAGAGCTACCTGCTCTACCACGTCGTCGACATGATCAAGGAGCGCGATCCAGCGTGTCCCATCCTGTACATCAACAAGGAGTTGACCGCGTTCGACGACATCCGCACCCACGCCGACCTCCTCGACGTCGCCGGCAGGCAGCTTGGATCATCGGGGCGGGGCTGTATCCTGATCGACGAGGTGCAGGAAATCGACAACTGGCCACGCGCACTGCGAAGCCTCGCGGCGGAGAAGCGGTTCGACATCTACTGCACGGGCAGCAACGCCGAGATGCTGTCCGGCGACATCGCCACCCTGCTGGCCGGACGCGCTATCGAAGTGCCGGTGCGGGGTCTGTCCTATGGGGAGTTTCTGGCATTCCATCGGCTCGAAGAGAGCGATGAGTCGCTGCAGCGCTACCTGCGTTACGGCGGACTCCCCCACCTGGTCGATCTGGAACTGACCGACCGCGTCGTCTACGAGTATCTCGGCAACCTCTACCACGTCATCCTGTTCAAGGATGTCGTTGCCCGGTACCGGATTCGCAACTTCGACTTCCTGGAGCGGCTGGTCCGATTCCTGGCAGACAGCGTCGGCAGCCTGGTCACCGCCAAGCGGATCAGCGACTACCTGAAATCGCAGCGGGTACGAATCTCGCCCAATGCGGTGCTGGACTACCTGGCGCACCTGTGCCACGCCTGCTTCCTTGCCAAGATCCACCGCGCGGACGTGATCGGGCGGCGCATCTTCGCGATCGGCGAGAAGTATTACTTCGAGGACCTGGGGCTGCGCCACGCCGTCAAGCCGTTCGTGCAGCAAGACATCGGGAAGGTGCTCGAGAACCTGGTCTACCATCACCTGCGCGTATGCGGCTGGCAGGTAACCACCGGCCGCCTCGACCGCCGCGAGATCGACTTCGTGGCAACCCGTCCGGGGGAAACCCTGTACGTCCAGGTTGCCTATCTCCTGGCCGACGAGGCGACCCACGCCCGCGAACTCGGCAACCTGCTTGCGATACCGGACAACTACCCCAAGATGGTCGTTTCGATGGATCCCGTCATCGGCGCCGGCCACAAGGGCATTCGCCACCTTCACATCCGCGAGTTCCTGCTGACCGCCTGGTAGCGCGTCGGAGCGCGCCGCCTTGGACGCCGCAGGTCAGTGAACGAGGTTGGCCAGGGAGCCGGTGGCCTTCTGCCACGCGTCAATGATCCGATCGTAGAAGGGAAAGTCGTCGCTGCTCTCGAGCTGGCCATGGGCCTCCAGCCACTCGACCGTCCGGCGGGCGCCCTGCACCCACGGGACGGTTACGCGAAAGCCGAGATCCCGTCTGGCCGCCGTGTTGTCGAACAGGTTGTTGTAGCTGAAGTTCACCTCCGTAAACATGGCCTGCTCCGGCGCCATGCGCACCAGCGCGCCGGTGGGGATGTAGACAAACTCCGGCGGTTCGGCGCCGATCGCCGCGGCGATGCCCCGATGATACCCTTCCCACGTCAGCCACTCCTCGCCGGCCACGTGATACCCGCGCCCATAGGCGTTCTCGTTGCCGACGGCGCCGGCGAAGGCTACCGCCACGTCGTCCCGGTGGCAGGTGGGCCAGAAAGACCTCCCGTTGCCGTGCACGATGATGGGCTGCCCCTTCCTCAAGCGGTCCACGTGATAGTTTCCTCGGCCGAGCGCATGCAGGAGATTGTTTCCGCCTTCGCCGTAGGTGTGCCCCGGACGGATGCTGGTCACTGCCAGGTCGCCGCGCTCGTGGGCGGCAAACAGCAGTTCTTCGCACCGCGCCTTGTGGTAGCCGTACATGAACTTCTTCGAGGGCAGCTTCTCGGCGGCCTCGGTGATCGGATAGGCCGCGGCGGGCTTGGTATAGACATCGACCGTGCTGCAAAAGACGTACTGCCCCGTGCGGCCCTTGAACGCACGAATGGCGCTTTCCGCCTCGTCAGGCAGATAGCAAACCATGTCGATCACGCAATCGAACGTGCCGGCCTCCGCCATCTGATTCTCGAACGCGGCGAACGCTTTGCGGTCGCCGCCGATCGTCGTGCAGACGCCCGCAACCTGCGACGGGGTTCGGCCTCGGTTGTAGAGAACAACCTCGTACCCTTGCTCGATCAGTGCGCGGCTGATTCCGGTGCTGATGATGCCGGTGCCGCCGATTACGAGAACACGCTCTGCGGGGTGCTTTTGCGGCATCGTTACGGCAGCATCCAATCAGCGCGCTGCTTGAACTCAGCTTGCACCGCGGGTCGCCACCGATACACGGCCGCCTCCCCAAGCGCGTCATCGAACCAGTGATTCGTCTGCGGATTGTCCTGAACGAACTTTCCGCCCCAGCCGCCTTCGTACGGCTTTTCAGGATCGTTCACGCCGCGAACGGCGCTGACCAAGTGCAGGTAGGAGGGTGTGTCTCCCTCCCATACGCCGGGCGTTTCGCTGTTCCACCCGCTTCTTGGGTACGTGGCTCCCAAGGGGCCGTGCCCGTTACGCAGGTGCTCATTGGTCCACTTCAAGTCGGACAGCGCTGTCTCGGAGCCGGAAGAATTCCAGAACATACCCCGGTAGTTCTGCTCCGACAGGATGATGAACAAGCTGGGGAAGGTGTCCAGGAGCCAATCCGTCGAATTGTCCTGTCGGCAAATCAAGTACAGTCTCAGTTTGCCAAGGAACCTGGTGAACTCTTCCGTGGTTCGCGTGTGCCGTACCTTCCAGATGGCCTGAGCCACCTCGCATGTCCCACCCCACACACAGACCCAAACCGGTCGCGGGTCGGGCCGGTCAACCACCCGGACGATCGCCTCCGATGCTTCCGTATCTTTTCCTTCACCGATCAGAGTGTCGAGCGGCTTTCCGTCCCGGCCGAAGTAGGTCGAACCCCAAGCGCCGTCTAGCCCCTGCCAGGTTATCGCGCGCAGCGCGTCCGCGGTGGGATACCGGAAGTCATGTCTGGCCAGATTCGGCTGGACTTCTTCATACACGTCGAGGACATCCAGGATGTTCCGTTTTCGCGCTATGTTGGCGAGGCTGCCCGCGGAAGCGACGAGACCTTCCAGATCGAGGTCGTTGGTGTACAAGAGAAGCCGGATCAACGACTGGACATCATCCGGGTCCGAATACATTTCACGCGGTTCGCCCTCTTTGTAAGTTGAACCGGGGCGGACGTTGATCGGCGGAAAATCGGTCATCGCGATTATCCGCGGTGCTGATGAGCGACTCACCCTACCCCTTCACACCGGTCATTGCGATGCCACTCGTGAGGTGCCGCTGGAACATCAGATAGATGATCAGCGTCGGCAGGCTGACCATGGTGGCCGCCGCCATCAGCGGGCCAAACTCACCAATGAGGCGTTGCTGAAGCAAACCAAGACCCAGTTGCAGAGTAAACTGATGCGGCTTGGTGAGGTAAATCAGTGGATAGACGTACTGATTCCAGACCATGAAGGTCGAAAAAATCGACATTGTGACGACGCCAGCCTTGGCAAGTGGCAGCACAATCTTGACGAACATCCAGATATAGCCCATGCCATCTACCTTTGCCGCATCGAAGTAGTCGTTGGGAATGGTGCCGATGAACTGACGCATCATGAAGGTCTGAAAGCCCTGCCCGATAATCAGCAAGATTACCGGAATGTAGGTGCCGGTGAGGCCCCAGCTCGTCATCATGAGGAAGCGCGGTATCATGTCTACTTCGGTTGGCACGATCAATCCGGCCACAATCAAAAGGAAGCAGAAGGTGCGCAACGGCCAGCGCATTTTGGCAAACGCAAATCCGCCCAGCGAGCTTACCATTACCAGCAGGAACACGCTCACTGCCGTGATCCAGAAGCTGTTTGCAAACATCGGCAGCCAGTTCAACTCGTTCCACATGGTCACGTAGTTTTCGAAAACCCAACGCTCCGGCAGAAGCGTCGGCGGAAAGCGCACGATATCGGAGGGCACCTTGAACGACGTCGTGACCATCCACACGAACGGCCCAACAAAGAAGAACAGAAACGCCACGCAGATAAGAAGCCACAAGAAGTGACTGATACGCCTCTGTATCAAGTAAACGCTGTTTCGATACATAGCCTATCCCCGTTCCTACTTTTCGTACGACTCGGGCAGCACCTTGTACTGAACCACGGTAATGAGAAGCACAATGAAAAAGAATATCGCGGCCTGTGCCGACGCGCGTCCCCAGCGGGCAAACTGAAATGCCTGCTCGTAGATCTGAAATGAAACGGTCGTAGTGGAGTTCAGTGGACCACCTCCAGTGAGCAGCAGGATCGGCTCAAACAGCCGCATCGAGAGGATGGTCGAGGTGATTACCACGAAGTAAATGGTAGGCATGAGCAATGGGATCGTGATTCGCCAGAACATCCGCCACGAACCGGCGCCGTCCACGGTGGCGGACTCATAAAGCTCGCCGGGGATGTTCTTGATGGCAGCGAGGAAGATGAGCATGTTGAGGCCGACATTCCAGAATCCCAGCACCGCCACCGAGGCGAGCGCCGTGTTCGGGTGATAGAACCACTCGAATGTTGGGAGACCGAGAGATGACAGGGTAACGTTTGCCAAGCCGTAGTTGTTCGGGCTCAGGACCCAAGACCAAACCTGTACGGCCGCCACGATGGAGACGACCACCGGCGTGTAGTAGGCTACCCGGAAGATGGCCTTGCCGGCGTACTCCTTGGAGACCAGCATGCCCAAAACGATGCCCAGTACGACAGTGCCGGGCACATACATGGCCGCATACAGAAAGGTATTCAGGAATCCGCGAATTGCGTATTCGTTGCGCAGCACAAAGAGGTAATTGCCCAACCCGTAGAACTTTTGAAGCGGGTCCAGTAGTGATCCTCGATAGAGACTGAGACCGATAGAATACAGAACCGGGTAGTACTTGAAGATAACGAGGTGCAGAACAACGGGCGCCGCGAAAAGGATTCCAAACAGCATTTCCTGGCGCCTCGCGGTGAGCCCCGAACGTTGCTCCGCTACCAGCGCCGTCTGACTGACTCCGCTTCCCACTGGTCAATCTCCTTTCCGAAAGAAAGCGCCTGCCCGCGATGTGTACGCGGGCAGGCGCCGGTTTCCATTATCTCACTGGCAGGCGAGATACCTACCAGACCAACTCCTGAATCGAGATGAACTCGTCCAACTCCTGGCGATTCTCGCTGAACACACGCGCGGCATGCTCCTTGAAGTTCTCTACCGACTCGCGCGGAGTCATACGACCAAGGAGCACATTTTCCACCACGGCAGGCTCTTGTGAGCGTACGTCAAGGCGCGCCGGGAAGACGTGAAACCGCCGCACCGGGCTCTTCAGCAGGTGATCCACCATCGCCGCGTAGGTGGGATCGTTTCGGTACCGATCCAAATTTTCGGCGTATGCGGGATAGCCGGTGTTGATGATCGCGTAGTCCGATGCCTTGTTCTCCACCAGCCACTTCATGAACAGGTAGCTCTCACGCGGATCCGCCGAGTTGAACATGACGTGCAGTCCGTTGTAGCCGGTGCTGATCCGAACCGTGTCCCCGGCCAGCGGCCCGCGCGGAATCGGAAACAGCCCGATGCGCAGATCGGGATTTATTGACTGCTCGCCCGAGAACCCGCTGGAACCGATCTTCATGGCGATCGTCTCGTTTTCGAAGCCCTGTTCACCGGCGAGCATCTGTGACGTTCCCGTCCACGTAACCCCGCGCGGGATGGGCATGACCTCCAACTCGTTGACCAGCCGCTCGATCCACGCCACTCCGCCGATCAACTCTTCCTTGAATGGTGCGTACTCCGACATGTCGTCGTTGTTCCAGTCGCCGCCGTTCGCGAACATCACTTCCTGCAACAGCCAGTCTACCGAGTCCGCCGTCACGCCCCACTGGACGGTCTCCTCGCCTTCGCGAATTGTCAGCGCCTCCGCCCACTCTTCGAATTCCGCCCAGGTCTGCGGTGGATCGCTGGCATCGAGGCCAGCCTCTTCGATCAGTCGCGCGTTGTACATCACGGCTCCGAGACCAAAGGATATCGGCAGCGCGATCACCTTGCCGCCGTAGTTGACCGACCGGCGCGCAGACGGCATGAACGAATCCGAGTCCATCCCGATCTCGTCGTCCAGCACGAATTCCTTCAGGTCGTAGATCGAATCCAGGCCGAAGAACCACACCGTGTTGTGGTTGTAATGCAGAATGTCCGGCCCCTGACCACCGGCAATCGCCGTCGCCATCGCCTCGTTGCTGTCCGGGCGCTCGACCAACTTGATTACCGGACCGCTGGACTGAGCGTTGTACTCGTCCACGGCTGCTTGTATGAACGCGACCTCCGGCTGCGAGGCAGCGAACCAGTACGTCAACTCCTCAGCGCTGGAGCCGGACTCCTCCGCGGCGGATGCAAATGCCATCGCCGCCGTGACCAAAAGCATCAAAACGAATACGATACTTCGTTTGATCATACACACCTCCTATCGATGTTCGGGTGATCATAGACTCGACTGTTTTCGGTGTCAAGCGTTTTCTTTGCCATTTGCGCCATTGGCAAACGGCCGCCGTCCCGGAATGTCATCCGGACGCAACCTGGCGCGCTGCACGGCTTGCAGCCAGTCCGCGTAGCGTTGTTCCCGCTCGCCGGCGGCCAGCGCGGGCTCGAAGCGGCGTCGGGCGACCGGAAGCGCGCCGATCTGACCGGTTTCCTGCCACACCCCGGTCGCCAGACCCGCCAGGAACGCCACACCAAGAGCAGACATGTCCTGGTGCGGCGCCGCCAGCAGCGGAACGCCGATCAGATCGGCAAGGGTCTGCATCAGAAAGTCGCTCTCGCTGCCGCCGCCGTCGAAACGCGGCTGCAGGTCGGCCAGCGGGGTCCCCACTACCGCGCACGCCGCCTCCAGCACATCGCGCACCTGGAATGCGATGCTCTCTTCGGCGGCCCGGGCAACGTGCGCGCGGGTGGTATCGCGGCTCATTCCGGCCAGCACGGCAGAGGCGCCATTGTCCCAGTACGGTGCGCCCAACCCGCTGAATGCCGGAACGAGGTACACTCCGCCGCTTCCGGCTACCGAACCGGCGAGCCGCTCGATGGTGTCGATGTCGTCGAACAGCTCAAGTCCGTCGATCAGCCATTGGATGGTGTCGCCGGCCGAATGCACGTTGCCCTCGAGCACGTAGTCGACACGCTCCTCGAGTCCAAACCCGATCGAGCTGACCAACCCGGGGCCGGAATCGCGGACCTGCCCGCCAACGTTCATCATGATCGAGGAGCCCGTGCCCACGGTTACCTTCACTTCGCCGGGCGAGAAGCAGCGCTGCCCGAACAGAGCGGCGTGCGAGTCCCCGGCGATGCCGGCAATCGGTACCGGGTCCGGCAACGCGCCGTCCGCGGTTGTCTCGCCGAGCTGCCCGCTCGACGGAACCAGTTCGGGCAGCATCTCGACGGGAATGCCGAAGTGCGCACACAGCTCGGGGGCCCACCGCCGCTGCCGCAAGTCCAGCAGGAGCGTACGGCTCGCATTGGAGAGGTCGGTGACATGGACGCTGCCGCCCGTGAGCTTCCACACCAGCCAACTGTCGATGGTGCCGGCGAGCAGCTGGCCCGATTCGGCCTTGGCGCGGGCGCCGGGTACGTGTTCCAGCACCCACCGTATCTTGCTTGCGGAAAAAAACGGATCCAGAATCAGCCCGGTGCGCTGCCGGAACAGGTCTTCGAGCCCCGCCTCACGCAGTTCGCGGCACGTTTCGGAGCCGCGCATGCATTGCCACACTATTGCCGGGTACACCGGCCGGCCGGTGTTCCGGTCCCAGACCACCGCGGTTTCGCGCTGGTTGGAAATGGCCACGGCGGCGAGCGACCGGGCGTCCACCGCGCCCCGAACCAGTTCGCCGATCACTGCGACGACGTTCCGGTAAATCTCCTCTGCATCATGCTCGGCCCAGTCCGGACGCGGGTGATGCTGCCGGTGAGGCCGCGCCGCCCGCGCCACGACACTGCCCTGCTCGTCGAAAACCACGCCTTTCGTGGACGCGGTGCTCTGGTCGAGGGCCAGGACGTGCATGCCGGCTCAGGTGAGCAGCAGGTCCAGAACCAGGCGCTGGGCCGCCAGCGCGTCCTGCCGCCGTCGGGCGTCGGCCAGGGCTTCGCGGTCAATACGGTCCACCAGCGCGTCCAGTTGCCGGATGGTGCGAATGCTCTCGCGCGCCGCCGCCACCGGATTCTCGCGGAACGGAAACTGATCCAGCAGCAACGGCTCGCTCCAACCGATCTCGCGCAGCGTCAGCATCACCTCCAGCGTCTCGACCAGGTGGATCGAACCGGCGGCCAGGTCGTCGTCCCACTCGCGCCAGTTGTCGTTGATCTCGACGCTGGCCAGCCGGTCGAACCGGTGCGCCAGGCGCAGCGCCTCCGCCGGTGTCTCCTTGGCAAACAGCGAATGGCCTACGTCCAGCACGACGCCGACGTTGTCCACCCCCATGTCCTGGATCGCCAGGATCGTGGTCGCCGCGTTGCAGAAGAACATGTGGGTGCGCGGTTCCTTCAGCTTGTACTCAATGGCAAACTGCATGTCGGGAGCTGAGTTGGCCAGCTCCCTGACCGCCCCCACCGACTGCTCCCACAGCCACCCGTAGTCGGCCTGCAGCGGGTAGTCGTAGCCGTCCTGCCCGGGCCAGAATTTCACGTACTTCGCGCCGAGCTCGCGCGCCACCTCGATACCTTCCCGGCACCGGTCCAGCGCTCGCTTTCGCAACGCCGGATCAGGGTTGGTAAAGGCCCCGCGCGCGAATTCGCGCATGTAGATGTGCGGCGTGATGGCCTGGGCGCTCAGGTTGTGGCGGGCCAGTGCCTCCCGCACGTCGCTGACGCCGATGCCGTCACCGAACGGGTAGTTGATGTCCAGCACTTCGAGGCCTTCCACCTCCCCCGCGCTGGCGATCGCGTCCAGGGTCGTCGCCGGTGGGCCGTATGCGTCGGTTGCATAGCGGTCCACAAACTGACAGAACATCCATATCCCTGCACCGAATCTCCAATCTGCCATGTCTCTCCTCCTTGCATGTCGGATTACCTCAATCTTGTGGGCACGCCAGCAGCCGGCGCATCTCGCCGGCGATCCCCCGCGGCGAGATGCCGTAGTGCGACAGGATCTCTTCCTGACTGCCGGTCACCGTGTACTCGTCCGGAATGCCCATGATCCGAAAGGGCACCTGGACGCCTTCCTGCATCAGCAGCGCCGCACACTGCTCGCCGAGCCCGCCGTGCACCGAGTGCTCCTCAACGCACACCACGGCGCGCACCGACCGGGCCGCATCCAGAAGCGCGGCGCCGTCGAACGGGCGAATGGAGTGCATGCATAGAACCCGGCACGAGACCCCATCCTCCGCGAGGGCCGAACGCGCCGCCATGGCGCGCCACACCGTCTCGCCGGTGGCCACCAGCGCGGCATCCGAGCCCTCCGCGATGCACTCCCCCCGTCCGATCGAGAACCCGCAGGCGCCCGCCGGCAGATCCGGGACCGGGCGCTTGCCGAATCGCAGGTACAGCGGGCGCGGATGGTGGAGCGCCGCCAACACCGCCTCGCGCGTCTGCCGGTTGTCCGCCGGCACCACGATATCGAGGTTGTTCAGGGCCCTGAGCGATGCAAAATCGTTCAGGGAGTGGTGGGTGGAGCCCAGGGCGCCGTAGCTCACACCCGCACTGATCCCCACCAATACCACCTTGTGGCCGGAGTACGCAACGTCGTTCTTGATTTGCTCCAGCGACCGGGTGGTGAGAAAGCACGCCGGCGAGACGGCAAATACCGTATGGCCTCCAGCTGCCAGCCCCGCCGCGACGCCGACCAGGTTCTGCTCCGCGATCCCGAGCTCCACGATGCGTTCCGGGAGCTCGGCGGCGAACTCCACGAGCCTGCCCGACCCGCGCGAGTCGCTGGTCACCACCAGGACAGTCGGGTCGCGCCGTGCCGCCTCGAGCAGCGTCTCGGCAAAGACCTCCTGGTTCGGACGGACGGCCGGTGGAGCGGGAGCCCGCCCGCCATTGAGTTGGCTGCTCAACCGTGCGCCACCTGCAACTCGGCCTCCGCGCTCTGCAACTCCTGCAACGCCAGACGGTACTCATGTTCGTTCGGGACATGGTGGTGCCAGCCGGCCTGGCCCTCCATGAAGCTCACACCCTTGCCCTTCACGGTGTGGGCGAGCAACAGGCTAGGCCGTCCCGGAGCGAAGGGAATCTCATCGAACGCCGCACGCAGTTCCGTGATGTCATGGCCGTCGCACGTGCGCACTTCCAGGCCAAAGGCAGAGAACCGCTGCGCCAGCGGCTCCAGGCCCATCACGTCCTCGGTGCGCCCGCTGATCTGCAGTCCATTGCGATCGACGATTACGACCAGGTTGTCCAGCCCGTAATGAGCCGCCGCCATCGCCGCCTCCCAGACCGACCCTTCGGTGAGCTCGCCGTCGCCGAGCAACGCGAACACGCGGAATCGACGACTGCTCCTCGCGCCGGCCAGCGCCAGCCCGGTGGCCACCGACAGGCCGTGCCCGAGGGCGCCGGTGTTGTGCTCGACGCCATTGACCTTGCGGGTCGGGTGGCCGACAAAATGTGACTGGTAGTGGCTCAGCGTATGCAGATGCGCATCCGGGAAGAACCCGCGGTCGGCGAGGACGGTGTACAATGCCTCGACGCAGTGCCCCTTGCTGTGGATGTACCGATCGCGCGCCGGGTCGGCAAAGGTAGCGGGGGCGACGTTCAGCACGTCGTTGTACAACACGTTGAGAATGTCGATGCACGACAGGCTGCCCCCGGTGTGGCCTGCCCCAGCCTCCTTGATGATCCGCAGCACCATCCGGCGGTAGCGGATCGACGTCAGAGCCAGCTCTCGATCCGTCATCTGTCATGCACCTCTGAAATCCGCAGCCTACCGTAAACGAATCGATGGTGATGGTCAACCTATTGTTGCTTGTTGCTCTTCGTTCCACCTATGGTATAGTGACCTCCAGATGGCAAACAGGGTGATTTCGAGCAAGGGGCAATCAAATCTGCTTGGCCAGCGGCGGCGGGTGAGGATCCTCGATCTGCTGCAGGAGGAGGGTAGCGCGCGGGTCAGCGAACTCAGCCGGGTGTTCGCGGTTTCCGAACCGACGATCCGGCAGGATCTGGACCGTCTGCAGGACGATGGCCTGATCGTGCGCGAATACGGCGGCGCGTTCCTCAAGAGCACGCCCGACCAGGTGCGCAGCCTCAGCCTGCAACACACCGAGAACATGCAGCGCAAGAGCGCGATTGGGCGCAAGGTCGCGGAGTTTGTCAGTGACGGCGACACCATCATCCTGGACGCCGGTTCCACGGTCACCGAGGTCGCCAGGAACCTGGAGGGCAAGCGCGGCCTCACGATCGTCACCAATGCCCTCAATATTGCGTTGCTCCTGGGAGGGCACTTCGGATTCGAGGTCATGGTCACCGGCGGGGAGTTCAAGGGTCCGACACTGTCGCTGACCGGCGAGAAGGCTGCCGCGTTCTTCGACAAGGTTCACGTGGCCAAGCTGTTCCTCGCCGCGGGCGGAATCTCGTTCGCCGCCGGCCTTACCTACCCGGGATTCAGCGACATCTACGTGAAACGCGCAATGATCGCTTCGGCACGGCAGGTGTTTCTGGTGGCCGACTCCACGAAGCTCGGCAAGTCCGCCCTTGCCGCGCTCGGTGGGCTGGACCTGATTCACACCTTCGTAACAGACGACGGCATCGGTGCCGACGAGCGCGCCGAGTTCGAGCGCCGCGGTATCGAGGTCGTGGTTGCCGCGGTCGACAAATAACCCGCCCCGGCGAACGCGCCTCCGGCACGTCGGCCTGAGCGGAATCCGCAAGTACAACGCGTGAATAAAGGAGAAGATTTCATGCACTACGAGTTCCCGGACGACAAGAAGATTCGCGTTATCGTGAATACCGACGCCAAGAATGAAGCGGACGATCAGTACGCTATCGTACACGCGGTGCTTACGCCCGCGTTCGAGCTGCACGGCGTAATCCCGGCCCACTTCGGGACGGGAAAGTCCGCGCACAGCCTCCGCGACAGCCACGACGAGACCATGCTGCTGCTTGATCTCATGGATCTCCGCGAGCAGGTCCACGTTGCCGACGGCGGCGAGCACGCCCTGCCCGACGAACACACGCCGGTCGATTCGCCGGGCGCGCGCCTGATCGTCGAGGAGGCTCTGAAGGACGATCCGCGGCCGTTGCACGTCGCCTTCTACGGTCCGCTTACCGACATGGCGTCGGCACTGCTTCTGGAGCCGGCGATCGAATCGCGCGACGTCGTGGTGATCTGGATCGGTGGAGGCCCGTGGCCGCTGGGGGGCCGGGAGTACAACCTGTCCAACGACATAGGCGCCGCCAACGTCATCATGCGGTCCGGGCTCACCGTGTGGCAGATTCCGCAGAACGTGTATCGCCGGATGCCGGTAAGCTACGCGGAGCTGGCCGAGAAGGTATACCCGTGCGGCAAGATCGGCCGCTACCTCGTCGACCAGCTGGTGGAGCACAACTTGATGACGAGGCCGTCCGCCATGCCGTACCGCTCGCTGGGCGACTCCCCGTGCGTGGGCGTAATGATGTACCCGGCCTGCGGAGCCTGGAGCTGGCGTCCGGCGCCGGAGTTCGAGCCCACGATGCATTACCGTCACACTGGAGAGAATCGGCCGATTCGCGTCTACGAGGACATCGACGCGCGTTTCATCCACGAGGACTTCTTCGCCAAGGTCAAGCGCTTTGCCCGCGAACGGAACGAGTACGAGGGATGACAGGTGGGCTGTCGACACGATGTCGATAGCGAATACGCCGACGAATATCTGCGGTAGCACGGTCCGGACCGGGACGCGGGTCTGATATGTCTGCGAAGACGGTCGTGGTTACGGGTGCGAGCCGCGGAATCGGACGAGGCATTGCGCGGCGGTTCGCGGCGGACGGGGCGCGAGTCGTCGTGAGCGCGGACGAAGATGCCGTGCACGAGGTCGCCGAGGAAATCAGGGGAGGTGGCGGTGATGCCGCCTCCCTGGTTTGCGATGTGACCCAAAAGGGCGATGTCGACCTTCTCTACCGGACCGCTTACGAGCGCTACGGCTCGGTGGATATCTCCGTGCAGAACGCGGGCGTCATTACCATCGCCCGCCTTGAGCAGCTCGACGAGGCGGCGTGGGACCGGATCATGGCGGTGAACACCAAGGGAGTGTTCCTGTGCTGCCAGGCCGCGGCGGCCTACATGCGCAAGAGTGGCTGGGGGCGGCTCATCAATACGGCCTCCGGGCAGGCGCGCGACGGGTTCATCTACACGCCGCACTACGCGGCGAGCAAGATGGGGGTGGTAGGCATCACCCAGAGCCTGGCGAAGGAACTTGCAACAGACGGGATCACCGTCAACGCTTTCTGCCCCGGAATCATCGATACCGAGATGTGGGCCTACAACGACCGCGTCTGGGGAACATTGCTCGGCAACTACGGGCCGGGCGAGCTCATGGCCGAATGGGTCGAGGGCATTCCCATGAAGCGGGCGGGAACACCCGAGGATGTGGCCGGCCTGGTTGCCTTCCTGGCCTCGGACGATGCCGCCTACATCACCGGCCAGACCATCAACGTCGACGGCGGCCTGATCATGTCGTAGGGAGCGCTACCTGATCGGCGTGGCCCAAGTGGCGAGCGGCGTGCGATGATGGCGCGCGATGAACCACGTCGAAATCAAGTACCAACCGGAGCGCACGCTCACCTATCTCGGCAGCCCGACCGTCGCGCGCCTGCCGGACGGTGCGTTGCTCGCCACCCACGACTACTTCGGCACCGGCTGCCCACGCAACCATGAAGGGGAGCAGGGCCTGACCAGCGTCTACCGGTCGGAAGACGACGGCGCGAGTTGGTGCAACGTGACCCACGTCATGAACGCGTTCTGGAGCAACCTGTTCGTGCACGGCGGCGCGGTCTACCTGCTCGGCACGTCGCAGCAGTACGGGTCGATCGTGATCCGCCGCAGCGATGACGGCGGGTTCTCGTGGACGCATCCGGAAGACCACGGCAGCGGGCTCCTGTTTCCCGGCGGGCCACACCGCACTCCGCCCAACTACCACTGCGCGCCGGTCGCGGTGCTGGTGCACGAGGGGCGCCTGTACCGTGCGTTCGAGGACTGCAACCCCATGCACTGGGGAATCGGCTTCCAGGCGTGCGTGATTTCGGCGCCGGTGGACGCGGACCTGCTGCAGGCCGCCAGTTGGCGCATGAGCAACAAGCTGCCGTTTCAGCCCCGGTGGACCCTCGACGAATGGGGAGAGGTCAGCCTGCCCGGCTGGCGCGAGGGAAATGTGGTGGCCGCCCCCGACGGCCAGTTGTGGGACGTGCTGACCTTCGAAGCTCAGCCCCTGGCCCAGGATGTCGCCGCCATGGTCAGGATCGAAGACGAGGGCCGGCGGCTGAGTTTCGACCCGTCCATCGATGCCGGCGCTGCGGGCGGCTTCATCCCGTACCCCGGCGGAAAGGCCAAGTTCACCCTGCGCCGCGATCCGGTGTCGGGCACCTACCTCACCCTGGCCAACGTGGTGCCGGACCAGGAGTGGCTGGTGTCCCGGTGGCGGGAGTCACAGCAGAAGGGCGTGCACCTGCATCAGCGCCAGCGCAACGTGCTGGCGCTGTGTGCGTCGGACGACCTGTGCCGGTGGCGGGTGGTGAAGACGCTGCTGGAAGACGACAGCGGGCTGCTGCCGGAGGACTCGCTGCGGCTTACCGGCTACCAGTACGTGGACTGGCAATTCGACGGCGACGACCTGATCTACGTGGTCCGCACCGCGTCGCGCGGGGCGCGCAACTTCCACGACTCCAACCGCATGCTGTTCGGTCGCGAGCGCGGTTTCCGCTCCCTGCTGTAGCGGTACCGGGACGGAGCTCCGGTCAGGTCCAGGGGTCCAGGCCCAGCAGCCGGCGCCCGAGGCGGTCCAGCTTGGCGGGCTTGCCGTGGCGCTGCTCCCAGTTGCGCGGATCGCCCGGCCAGCCGCTCGCCGAACGCTGCTCGCGCCACGCGGCGATGCGCCCGCGCCGCTCCTCCTCGCTGCCGCGCGCGGCCGGAAACATGGAGATGTACTGGGCCAGGCGCGGGCGGTCGGACGTGTTCTCGCCGTTGCCGTGCGGCAGCAGCGAGTTCCAGATCAACAGGTCTCCGGCTTTGCCGGGAATCGACTGCACGTCCAGGCCGGTGAGGTCAGGGAAGCGCGCATCGCGGTCGGCGGGCTGGGTCGTGGCCCAGTCGGGAAAGCGCCGCGGAAAGCCGGGCACACACTGGAAGCCGCCCTGCTCCGCCGTAGTGTCGGTCAGATAGAGAACGCCCTGCACGCCGCACGGGATTGGATCCTGCAGGGTGTCCAGGTCCCAGTGGATGAAGCCGCCGTGCTGCCACTCGGGGCGGTCGTCGCGCACCGGCGGCTTCATGTTGGCGCGGTCGAGGGTGACCCATAGCTGCTCGGTCTGCCAGATGTCCACGAACGCCTGGTAGACGCGCGGGTACTGGCGGTTGTCCCACAGCTCCTGCTGCTGGTAGACCTCCACCATGCCGGCGCGCGAGATCGGAGACGCCTCCCCGGTGGCCTCGCGCGGCGCCGTGCGATACCAGCTTTCCGAGTCGCCTTCGTCCGCTTCCATGAAGCGCCAGATCAGCTCCACCATGGCGCGCAGATTCGCGCGCGGAACGGCGTCGGGGACCACCACGTAGCCCTGCTCGGTGAACTGTGCCAAGTCCGCGTCGCTGAGCACCCCGGTGCGTACCCGCCGTTCGGCGGAAACCGTTTCGTGGGGCAGCTTCATCACCTCGGGAACGGTCGCCACGTCCGTCACCGTACCTTGAAGCGGGAGATGATGTCTTCGACCCAGGCGTGGTTGGCATCCACCGTGCGCCCGGCGATGTGCGGCGTGTGCACGACGTTGTGGCGCCCGAGCAGGGGTGAATCGAGCGGCACCGGCTCGCCCTGCCGGCGCCCCGGCGCAGTGGCGAACACGTCGGCGGCCAGGGCCAGCTCGTCGTTCAGGACGCGCCGGTACAGGGCGTCCAGGTCGCAGATGAAGGCGCGCGTCACCTGCACCACCAGGCAGCCGCGCGGCAAGGCGTCGATCAGTTCGGCGGTAATGATGTGATAGGTCTGCTCGGTGGGCGGCAGCATCGGAGCGAACACTTGCGCGTCGCTGACCAGGTCGTGCAGCTCGTAGCGGCGCTCCACCTTGGCCAGGGTGAACGCCGCCTGCGCCGCGAACGGGTCCCATACCGCCACCTCGGCCCCCATCGCCCCGCACCAGGAAGCATAGCGGCCGCCGATGTTACCGATGCCGGCCACCCGTACCCGCTTGCCGGCGATGGTGCCGTTGCTAAACCGCGTGTCGTCGCACATCTGGACGCCCGGCTGGCCGGGCCGGCCCACCTCGGGGAAGTAGCGCCACGTCTCATGATCCTGCATCATCGCCGCATAACGCTGGGGAATGCGACGCAGTGCGCAGATCGTCAGGCCCAACCCGACCTCGGCTACCGACTGCCCCCAGTACAGGTCGGGGCGGTGCGGAATGAAGCGCACGCCGCGCGCCTCCGCGGCCTCTACCCCATCTGCCGACATTGACCGGGTGCGTTGGTAATAGCACTCCTCCAGGGCGGCAAACGGTTCCAGGTCCTGTGCGTCGCCGGGAAACCCGAGCACGGCCAGCCGCTGCACCGATCCCGGATCCGGCACCAGAGCCGGCACCCGCGCCTCCGCGTCCTCGCTACGGTACAGCTCACCGCCGCCGTTCTCCTGCCAGCGCCGATGCCAGTAGTCGGCCACAAACGGCCACATCCGTTCGAAGCGTTCATGCACGCAAATCACCGATCTCATTTGCCCTGTTCTCCTTCCCGCGCACAGATCGCGGCCACCGCCGCCGCGCGCCGTCCGGCACCGATGCTATCAGGTTGCGTCTCACCGTGGCCATGCGAAACCGCCCGCCCCGAGCCCGCCCCGCCTACCCCACTCCGCGGCCCGAGCAGCCCGCGGCGAAATTTCGAACGGCTACTTGGAGGCGAACGCAGGCATCGAGCCCGGCGCCTCTTGCCGCTCGACGGACATCCGATGGACAGTTGCCGGCATGGCGCAGATCAGGGTTGCGGTGGTCGGAACCGGCGGAATTGCCCGGCAGCACGGCGCCGCCCTGGCGAACAACCCGCATGCAGCAATCGTGGCGGCGGTCGACATCGACCGGGACCGGCGCGAGCAGTTTGCCGCGCGCTGGGGCGGCGAGCCGCTCGACCGCCTCGAACCGGCGCTGCAGCGGTGCGATGCCGTGTACGTGCTGACCCCGCCGGGGTTCCGCCGCGAGTATGCCGTGCGGGCGATCGCCGCAGGCAAGCACGTGTTGTGCGAGAAACCGCTGGCCATTAGCGTGGACGACGGCGCCGCAATTGTCGCAGCGGCGCAGCGCCAAGGCGTGATTGCGGTGACCGGTTTCAACCAACGCTACCGGATCGGCTACGGGCGCCTCCACGATACCGCGAGGGGTGGCTCGCTCGGCAGGCTGCACCACTTCTGGTGCCAGCGGTTCGGCATGGGCGCTGGCGCCCTCGGAACGGCGCGCGGCAACAACTGGCGTACCGCCCCCGCGACCCTATGCGGCATGACGGTAGAGTCGCTGTCCCACGACATCGACCTGCTGCGCTGGATCATGGCCGACGAGGTGGCGGCAGTGAACGGCGCCACCTTCAGTACGGCCACCGACTTGGAGGGATTTGACAACAACGCCCACGCGCTGCTGCAGCTGCAGAGCGGCGCGTCGGCGGTAATCAACGCGAGCTGGTCGAGCCGCATCGGATTCAACAGCCGCGGGGTGCTCGGCACACGCGGCACCGCGTTCGTATCCGGCACCGCCCTGGGCAACAACGGCATCTGGTGCAGCCGCGAATTCCACCGCAAGACCGACGACGACGAGTTCGAAGTCGTCGAGATGCTGCAGGACGACCTCGACGACCAATCCTACCGCCGCCAGACCGACGACTTCATCCAATCGATCGCGACAGGCCACCAGAACCCTGCCTCCGTGGCAGATGGCCACAAGGCGCTACAAGTATCCCACGCCATCCTGCAATCTGCCCAAACCGGCAAAACCGTAACGCTGGACTGAACAACGGCCTTATGGAACGCAACTTCAAGATCATCATCGAGCAGCATGTAGCCGGGTACGTCGCATACCCGCTCGGCTTGAAGGGCATCGTTGTCGGGCAAGGCGACACATACGATCAGGCCGTGTGCATCGACCACGAACTTGTCGCGTTCGGTCGTCGCGAGCCGCGTAAACCGGTCGAACCGGGGGACTCTCGACGGAGCAAGCCGGCTTACCGTGCTCGCCTCCCCGTGCCCGCGCGTTTTACACGTCCAGAATGCAGCGAGCCGCCGCGTCCAGGCGGGCGTGCGTCTCGGGGCGGATAAGCTTGCGCTGATCGTTCTGCTGTTCCTGGTCGCGGCGGACGAACGCGGAGTGCAGCGCCCACCGGCGCACGCGGCTGGAATTGTGGGTGCCGCCGTGCCAGAGATGCGAATTGAATACGACCACCGTCCCCGCCGGCGCCAACAGCTGGATCTGATCCGGGTGCGTGTCCAACAGGTTGGCCATCACCACCGACGGTACCCTGCCGCTGCGGTGCGATCCCGGCACCACCCTGGTCGCCCCGCTGCGCTCGGTGAAATCGACCAGTGCCCAGATCGAGTTGCAGATGAAGTAGTCGCCAGGCTCCACGGCCCGGTCCCAGTCGACGTGGAGATCCTGCAGCCCGTAACCGGGACGGGCAATGCGGCTGTTTACCGAATGCAGCTTGAAGTCGCTCCCGAGCACGTGCGCCATGGCAGCCAGAACGCGCGGATGCGTGATACACACCTCGAACATCGGATCCTGGTGAATCACGTCGTCCAGCGACTCCACTCCCTCCTGGTGCTGTACCGATTCTCCCTGCGCAATCAGTTCGTCCAGCCGCGTGCCCAGCCGCCCCGCATGCTCGCGGCTCAGAATCCCCGGCAGCGGCAGAAAGCCATCGCGATCCAACCTCCCCTTCTCTTCCCGCGACAGCGTATCGTCCCGCACTCCCAACTCGCGGAGTGCCTGCCTCATTTCCATGCGCGCATTTCCCGGCTGTCCAACGGCCTATGCGGGCTGCCTCGAGAGCGCGATCCGCGACAGCAGCAGCGCCTCCTCCTGCGCGAGGTCGTCGTCGCTCCGTGGGTTGAGCACATGATCGTAGAGGGCACTGTTGATCTCCCTGATCTTGCGGATGATGGCGACCCGGGGATTGCCGTGTTCGTCGTAGATGCCCTCCTGGGCGCCGTGCTGGTACCGCATGGCACCCGACACCAGGTCATAGAGCGTCCGGCACACCGACAGCCCGCACACGCGCGGGTCTTGTACCACGCGCCTTATCATGAACTCGTACGACTCGGCCATCTCCGCGGCGGTGAGACCGCGCTTTCCGACGCGGGAATCGTAGCCATTCCCGAACACCTGATCGGAAACGAAGATCGGCTTTCCCGTTGCCTCGTACAACTCGTCGTGCGGCATGATCGGATTGACGTGCTGGGGAGTGGACACGTCCGAGTACCGGATCACCTCCCTCCAGGTGTCGACCTCGAACGAGGCCGCTTTGACGTACATGCCCAGGATGGTGTGGTTGTCGTCGTGCTTTCGGATCGCCTCGTATCCGACCTTGTAGGTCTGCACCGCCAGCGCCCGCACCAGCATCTCGAAGTCGTGTTTCTTGCGGGGGTCGGCCTTGGCGTAATCGCGCTCCGAGAACTTGTTGAAGTGGTCGTCGTAGTAGACCACTTCGGTCGTCTTGATGGCGTTCATGTCGGTGCACGAAGTGCCGTAGATGTCGTTGAATGCGGCAACGTCGCCGCGGTACTTGTCAACGAGCAGATTGCCGAGCGCCGTACGCCCGGCGCTGTTCGGGTGCGACGCCATGATGGTGTTGATCCATCGGTTCATTTGCACGAAGCCGCCGAACCCGTAGAAATAGCCGATCAGATACGGGTTTTCCTTGTGCCGGCCGCAGGTGTTCTCGGCGCGCCGTTCGACAAGATCGACGTGGTAGTTGCTGAATATGTCCTGCCGTTCCTGGTCGAAGCGCAGCTCGGCAGGGTGTGGAAACTGCCACACGCCGGCGACGAACGGGAACCGGTGCGCTACGAAGTACTCCTCGATGTGTTCAACGTCGACGAAGCCCTGCTTGTCGCGGCACGGACTGGTGGCGCCGGCCGGAGCGCAGTTGTAGCCAAGTTCCCGGTACTTCTCGAACCAGTCGTGCACCCACGCCTTCTGGTCGTAGCCGTAGTGATCCTTGACCGTCGTCTCATTGTCGCTCGAATAGATGTGGCTGATGCCGAGCGGGAAGAACCCGTTGCCCTCCGGATCGATGAACCACTCCCTGCCGTTTACCTTCTGCGGATGGAAATAGCCGGTGGCTTCGCCCTTGACCTGCTCGATTCCGCCGTAGCCGTCCATCGTGATGGTGCCCACTTGCATTCTCCCTCGCGCTTCAGGCGCTACCCGCCACGCGGTCGTACAGCTGGTGGTTGAACTCCGTGATCAGGTCCAGCGCCTCGGTCTGCGGCTCGTCGAACCGGTCCTTCAACCCCGCCTGCCTGCATTCGTTCTCAATGTAGCCGCACCAGTGCCAGCCTATCATGTGCGGCTCGGCAAAGCACTCGCCGGCCCACCGCGCATACTTCTGGCCGCGTTCCCGCTGTGTCGTAATGCCATGCGGATGATCCCGCCCCAGCGCCCGGACGTGAAAGGCCACGTCGGCATTGACCACCGGTTTCCCGGTGCGCCGGTGCCATTCCGATGACAGTGCAACAAACCGTTCGATCGGCGGGAAGTGCTGAATCGACAGTACGTCGACGGCCGGTATCATGGCTTCAAGCACTACTTCCGGAAGCGGTCCTTGGCCGTTGTAACGATCGCCCAGGATCAGGTGGTTGGGATCGTACCGCCTGATCGCATCGTGGGTGACCTGGTAGTAGCGGGCGGAGATCTTGCCCAGTTCGGCTCTGCCGGACGCGGAGTTCATGTCGAACATCTCGGCCCATCCTTTGACACCGGAGTTCGAGTTCCTACCCCACGACGGGACGTCCGCGTAGAAATAGCCTATGAGCCACGGGTCGGCAGCCATGTCCACGCAGCAGTAGCGCGCCTGGAGGTCGCACCACTGCTCGAAATCGTCGCTGAACACATCCGGGAACCGCGGATACCGGTTCCACATTTCAATCTCCGTGAACGGGATCGCGTGGCAGTACGGCATGCCCACCCAACGATACTGATCGTGGCGCCACGGCGGCGTGTGGGTGCGTTGCCGGACATGGACTTCCTGCGACCACCCGACCGTGTTGAATCCCCAGTTCTGCAAGTCGTTGCGCACGCCGTTCTCGCAGAACGACCGCTCGTCGCCGTACCTGCCGTTCCAGATGTGCACGTTGTCCGGGTACTTCAGGCAGGCCGAATCGATATGATTGACGCCAACGGACAGGAAGCCATGGCCGTCCGGGGTAATGAACCACCATCTGCCGCCGATTTCTTCGACGCGGAAGAACCCGGTCGCCTCGGAACGGACTCGCGTGGTGCCGTCAAAGCGGTCTCTGCCACCACTGTGGCTCTTGTCGCTCACTGCTGTTCCCCTTTTTCCACGAGCGAGTGCCGCCGGACCAGCATAACCGGCATCGAGCGACAGCAAGCGACGAGCGATTCCGTATCCGGCTGTCGATACATTATCTCCCAAAGCGGATAGCATGAACAAGCTGCTGTCTCTCACAGGCCAGCCGGACTCTGCATCGTCTACCGCCCGCCGTTTTAGCATTGGAGGACTTGTTGGGAGAACCACGACCGAACGTACTGAATAACGACGCCGCCCTGCCGTGCCAGGAATTCGTCGGCCGGGAGTTTGCCCCGTGGAAGTCGAAACAGTAGTCGTCAAGCGGCGCCAAGGGGTGCTGCCGGGCGGGTCGTACGTCAATCCCGAGTTCGTGTTTCACCTGGTCCTGGCCGGCGACTTTACCATGCATGTCGAAGGCCACTGTCACCGAGTACGTGAAGGCGACCTTGTCATGATCACGCCCAACGCTCTGCACGCGGTACACCACAACAAGGACGCGGACATGACGGTCGTGCACTTCCATGTCCGCGGCGGCAGCTTCGTGGCGGCACGGATTGCACCGGTAAT
Source organism: Deltaproteobacteria bacterium (assembly GCA_026710965.1). Taxonomy (GTDB): domain Bacteria; phylum Desulfobacterota; class Binatia; order UBA9968; family JAJDTQ01; genus JAJDTQ01. The sequence goes on from JAPOQB010000272.1 coordinate 39,669, forward strand.
CTCCATACCGGCGCAGCGGTTCCAATCGATACGGGAGCTCAATCGGTTGCTGCGCGAGGAGTGGCAGCAACAGAGCGTTGGCTCGCGCATTACCTGCGACGGCCTGGTACAGGCAATATTCGGCCTCGCCATGCGCCTCTCGCCGGAGCGTCACCAGCCGCCACTGCCGGCTCCGGTGGCGGCGAATTGGCGAGTCGTCCGGAACGCCGTGGGGTTCATGCACGACCGCCTTACGGATCCCACCTTGTCGGTTGCCGCGGTTGCCGAGGACATCGGCATTTCGTACAACCACTTCTTTCGGCTGTTTCGGAGCTACACCAACGAGAGTCCCGGACGATACATCAAGCGAATGCGCGTGGACCATGCCAAGGAACTCATGTTCAACGCTACCACCAACATCACGGAGTCGGCACTGCGGTCAGGCTTTGGCAGCGTGCAGTCGTTCAGCAAGGTATTCAAAAAGCTGGAAGGCGTTTCGCCGCGATCGTGGCTGCAGTCATCCGGCAGATAGCCCGCGCTCGGATCAGTCTGCCAACGGACTAACCCTTGAGGCCGGAGAGGACGATGCCCTGGGTGAAGTAGCGCTGCAGGGCGATAAACACCACGAGCACGACGGAGGTCATCATCATGGCGCCGGCCATCAGCAGGTGCTCGCGGAGTTCGCCGCCGGCGGTGGCGAGGGTGCGGAAGTACTGCAACCCCAACGCCAGGGTGTACTTCTCGTACGTATTGAGTACGATGATGGGCCAGAACAGTTCGTTCCAGCTCGCCAGAAAGGTCAGGATCGCCAGGCTGACCGTGACCGACTGCGACAGTGGCATGAGAATGCGGACGAAAATGGTCAGGAACCCGGCGCCGTCGATGCGTGCCGACTGGTCCAGGTCGTTCGGAATGGTCAGGAAGAACTGCCGGAACAGGAAGATGCCGAACGCACTCCCGCCAAAGAACCACGGCACCCACAGCGGCAGGAGCGTATCGAGCCAGCCGAACTCCCGGTACAGCAGGAACCGCGGGATAACGGTAACCTGATGCGGCAGGATAAGCGTGCTCAGGACGATCAGGAACAGGATCCCCCTCCCGGGGAATCGGAACCGCGCAAAACCGTAACCGACGAACGAACTGGACAGGAGGGTTCCGACCACGCTGAGCAGCGTCACCGTGGTGCTGTTGATGAAGAAGCGCCCGAACGGAGCCGACGTCCACGCGTCCCGGTAGTTCACCCACTGCGGCGCCTCCGGAAACCAAGTCGGGGGGAAGATATACAGCTCGCGAAAGGTCTTCAGGGAGGACAGCGCGGCCCACAGGAGCGGCAGCCCGAACAGTACTGCGAGTACAACCGCGACGGCGTAGATCAGAAACCGGGAAGGCAACAGGCGGCGTTGCGTCAGGGTCCCTCCCGCCGTCATGCTGACCATGCTAATCGTGCGCCTCCGTGGACTCGTAGAACACCCACCCCCGCGACGACCGCATGAACAAGAATGTCGCCAGCAGCACGACCGCGAAAAAGAACCAGGCCAGGGCCGACCCGTAGCCCATGTCGAAGTCCTGAAACGTCCTGATGTACAGGTTCAGCACGTAGGAGAGCGTCGAACGTCCCGGCCCGCCGAGCTCGTGCTGCTGCCCCTGCGGCGCGCTGGCAATGTAGGCAATCTCGAACATCTGCAGCGCCGTGATGCCGGCGATCAGGGTGTTGAACAGCACGATCGGCGAGATAATCGGAACGGTAATGGAAATGAACTTGCGCCACGCGCTCGCGCCGTCGATCTCCGCCGCCTCGATGTATTCGTTGGGTACTCCCTGCAGCGCGGCAAGAAAAATCAGCATCGGGCGCCCGCCGATCGCCCCCCACAGGCTGATCATGGCCAGGGCCGGCTTGGACCAGCGCGTGCTGCCCAGCCAGCCCGGACCGTCCACCCCGACGATCGACAGCAGGTAGTTGAACAGGCCCACCTTCGGCTGCAGGATCCACATCCACAGGAACATCGCCGCCACTATCGGAGTAATGGACGGCAGGAAGAACACGGAGCGAAAAAACGTGCGCCCCCGGATCTGCTGATTGAGCAGCATGGCGCACAGAAGGGAACCGATCACACTCGGCGCCACGAACATCAGGCTGTAGATCAGGGTGTTCGAGATCGACGTCCAGAACAGTTCGTTCTGCAGCATGCGGGTGTAGTTTGCCAGGCCCGCGAACCGCGGCGCTCCGAGACCCGAATAGTGGGTCAGGCTGAGCCACAGCGAATACAGCATCGGCACGACAAAAAAGGCAGCCATGCCGAGCAGCCAGGGCGAGATGCAGAAGTAGCCCGTAAGGGTCTCTTTCCGCTCCAGGCCAAGGCCCTTCGGTCGGCTGCCGCGTTGCGAGCCGTGCCGTTCCTCCACTGCGTGGTCTGTCACAAACGCTCCTGTTGCATGGAAAGCGGCCGGGCGGCGAAGCGCTGCCCGGCCGCTGTTTCGAATCTTGGCCGCTAACTGGCGGGCGGTCGGTCCACTACCTCCTGCGCCTTGCGAACGACATCGGGCAGGGTCTCGTCGAGGCTCGATTCACCGACCCATACGCCTTGCAGCCCGCTCGCGATGGTCCTCATGACCTCCTGCGTACGGTGATTGGCCGGTTGATGCGCGGCCCAGGATTCTCCGAGTCCCGTGGCGAACACCTGGAAGTGAGCGTCGCCCTTCACCTCGTCGCGCCGGATCACGTCATGGCGCGCGCTCGGAAAACCGGTATTCTTCCACAGGTCGAACGCCCCGTCCTCGGAGCACGCCAGGGCTATAAAGCGGAAGGCCGCGTTCTTATGCTCGCTGGCCGAATTGATGCCGAGGACATCGACGTGTATCTGCTGCCCGCGGGCGGGATTGGATCCCAGGCCATACGGATGGGGCACCACCCCCCACGCATCGCGGCTCTCCATCAGGTTGGTGAGGCCGCTGCCGACCCAGAACCCGCCGGTTGCCATCGCGATCTGACCGGCCGCGATCATCGGGTTGATCCCGCCTACGATGTCTTCCGGCGAAGGAGTAATCCGGTGGGTGAAGATGGCATCCACCAGGAACTGCAGGGCGGCGCGTGCGTCCGGCTCGCCCAGCGTTACCGTGGTGCCGTCCGCGCTCAGCGGGTCGCCCCCGAACGCCCTGGTGGCGGCCTCGAAGCCCCAGTAGTTGAGCGGCGTGGCGTAGCCATAGATGCCCTCGTCGGGCCGTGCGATCTGCTTGGCCGCTTCGAGAAGATCCTCGTAGGTCCACTCGGCGGTCGGGTAGTCGACACCGGCCTCGTCGAACATCGCCTTGTTGTAATACAGGCCGTACCAGCCGGGGTGCACACCCCAGGGCAGCCCATAGAGGTTGCCGTCGAAGGTGAGCGCCTCGACGGTGGACGGAAAGTAGGCGGCCAAATCGAAGCTCTCCGTGGCGACCAGTTCCTCCAGCGGTTCGTATACGCCGGAGGCCGCGTAGCTGTTGAAGCCCTCGATCGAGGCAGTCCAGAACGCGTCGCCGAGCGTCCCGCCGGCGATCAAGGTGTTGATCTTGGTGGCATACTCCGGGCCCGGGAAGTGTTCGGTCTTCACCGTGACTGCCGGGCCATGCATCTCGTTGAAGATGTCTCGCATGCGATCGAAGTGATCGCCCTGACTGCCGACCCGTCCGTGGAACCGGATTTCTACCGGTTGATCGGAGCCACCCTCTTCCGCGCCGCTCGCAACTGCGATGAAGGGCGCCGCAAGTATGGCAAGCAATGCCAAAACGACGACCTTGGTCCCTGTGATCCGCATATCTGGTTACCTCCTATGCCGATGATCAATCCTTCCTACCATAGCACCGTAGGAGCGACCGAAACCCATGCAGAAAGTACCAAGAGTTGTCCAAAACTACGCGCACGAGGGTGCCGCTACGGGTTCGTCCCCGGACCAGTCGAACACGACTCCCAGGTATTCGTCCTTGCGGGTGCGCAGGCCTTCGTAGGCCGCGGGAGCATCTGCAGGGCTTACCACGTGCGTGATCAGCTTGTCCATCTGCAGCTTGCCGGTCTGCTGCAGCCACCACGCGACGCGCGAGTTGCGCTCCAGGGAGTGCTTGGTGTTGGGGTCTTGCATCACCGGGTAGCGCCACTCGTGCGCGCCCTTGAGCGTGACGCAGCCGCGCGGCCACAGGTGCACGCCGCTGAGCAATTCCGTGAGGTCGCCCTGCACCTCTCCACGCGGACTACCCAGGAGAATCAGCTCGCCGCGCTTGGCCACCCAACGCATCTCGGCGACGATCGCACGCGGAGACCCGGTGGCGTCGATCACGGTGTCGACGCCACCGCCGCCGGTCATCTCCCTGATGCGTTCGGCGGCGTCCTCCCGCGAGGCGTCAATGGTCTGCTCTATGCCACAATTCCGGGCGAGCTCGATGCGGCCGGCGCTGACGTCCACCCCGATCACGCGGCCGCCCTGGATCTGGGCAAGCTGGGCGGCCAGATTGCCCACCGGGCCGAGACCGGCAACCGCCACGAAGTCGCCCGCTTCGATGCTGGACACCCTGATACTGGTGAACGCGACCGATGCGAGCCGGGTCATCGGGGCGACCTGCAGGTCGATGCCTGCCGGCACCGGCACCAGGAAGTCGCCGAGCGTCCTTCGATTGTAGGACTGGTGGCCGCCGTAGTGCAGCACCACCTCACCCTCGCGCAGGCCGGTGACGGCGTTGCCCAACGCCACGACGCGTCCGACCGCGGCGTAGCCCGGCACCCGCGGGAACGGGAACCACGCTTCCGTACCGGAGAGGCACGCGAGCTCCGTGCCCGCGCTCACCGCCGAGTACAGAGACTCGACGATCAACTCGTCAGCGCCAAGCCCATCCGTAACGACCTGTTCCTGCTGCACCTCCACCGTCTGCGGCGCGGCAAACACAATCCTGCGATTACTCCTCTGCATCTCCAAGTCTCCATTCCATTTGAGATGGTGCAGCGCGTGAGATGGTGCAGCGCGCGGCACCGGCGTCGGGCCCGGCCACGCACCCTGGTAAGCGGCCGGCACCGCAGCCAAGTGTAGCGACGACAGCCTCACCAAGACAGCCCTTCTTGTCAGTTTCTCTCGCGATGGAGCCGGACTCGACGAGCACCGGGCCGTGGCGGCGGGTGTTGCGCCAACGGCGCGCGCGGTAAGATGGGCGGGTGGCGAAGCGCAGACTGCCTATCGGCATACAGACGTTCCGCAAGCTACGGGAACGGAACTGCTACTACGTCGACAAGACGCCTTACCTTGCACGTCTCCTCGACGAAGACACCCACTACTTCCTGTCACGGCCCCGCCGGTTCGGCAAGAGCCTGTTCCTGGATACGCTGAAGGAGCTGTTCGAAGGCAGCGAGGAACTGTTCGCCGGGCTGTACATCCACGACCGCCACGACTGGTCCGAGCGCCATCCGGTGGTGCGGCTGAGCTTCGGCGGCGGTAACTTCGCCGGGCCGGACGCGCTGGAAGCGAACGTCATGGAGCAACTCGCCGGCGTCGAACGGCGTCTGGGAGTAGTATCCGACTACCTGACGGCAGCCGGCCGCTTCGCGTATCTGCTGGAAGCCCTGCACCGGCAGACCGGCCAACGGGTCGTGGTGCTGGTGGACGAGTACGACAAGCCGATCCTGGACATGCTGGAGCAGCCCGAGCCGGCGCGTGCCAACCGCGACTACCTGCGCGGCTTGTACGGCGTGATCAAGGACAACGACGCCCACGTGCGCTTTACGTTCCTGACCGGCGTCAGCAAGTTCTCCAAGGTCAATTTGTTCTCGCAGTTGAATAACCTGACCGACATCACCCTGGATCCCGAGTACTCGTCGATCTGCGGGTACACGGAGGACGACCTGGACGCGGTGTTCGCGTCCGAGTTCGGCGGCACGGACCGGGAGCGGGTGCGCGAATGGTATAACGGCTATAGCTGGCTGGGCACGGAGAAGGTGTACAACCCCTACGATGTGCTGCTGTTCTTGCGCCGCCGAAAATTCGCCGCGCACTGGTTCGAGACTGGTACACCATCGTTCCTGGTGGACAAGCTGTTCGAACGCCGCGTCTCGTCAGTGTCGCTCGACGGAATGCTGGGAACCGAGGACCTGCTGTCGGCGTTCGACGTGAACAAGATCGGCACCGAGGCGCTACTGTTCCAGACCGGCTACCTGACCATCACGGAAGAACGGGAACTGGGCGGCAAGGCGCTGTACCGCCTCGGCTACCCCAACCGGGAGGTGCGGCAGGGCCTGAATGAGCATCTGCTGCGCCACCTGGTCCAGGATTCAGACCAGCAGACCGCCAACAGCATCCGCTTGGCCCGGCTGCTGGAGGCGCACGACTGCGCCGGCCTGGAGGAGCTGTTCCACGCCTTCTTCGCCAGTATTCCCTACCAATGGTACACCAACAACCACATTGCCCACTACGAGGGCTTCTACGCCAGCGTGTTCTACTCCTACTTCGCCGCCCTCGGCTACGACATCGCCGTGGAGGAGCCGACCAGCCACGGGCGCCTCGACATGGCGGTGCGCACCGCCGGCCAAGTCTACTTGTTCGAGTTCAAGGTGGCGGAGATGGCGCCCCCGGGGTCGGCCCTCGCCCAGCTGCAGCAGCGGCGCTACGCCGACAAGTACCGCGCCACCGGCGCGGCCATCCACCTGATCGGCATCGAGTTCAGCCGCGCCACCCGCAACATCACCGCCTTCGAGACAGCCGACGCCTGAGCCCTCGCGTGCACCGGGGCGCCTCATCTCCTATACATCTACACCGGCTGGGCTTGCTTTTCTGTTACTGGGAAACAATCGGAGCGCTGGGACCGTAGCGCCAGCGCGGTCTACCCAAGGACCTCACGCCAGCTCAGCTGATGCCTGCTCCAGCCGCGCCCGGTCGGGCTGGCGGTTGAAGTCCGGCGGCTCTACCGAACCCCGATAGTCCGGGATCAGCGGACCGATCTTGTCGAGCGCCTCCGCCGGCCACCCGGCGTGCTGGTGGTGGAACGCGTCGTGGATCCAGCTCTGCGTCGCTTCCTGCAGGTCTTCAAACAGCGGGTGGAACCAGATCGTGATCACCGTCCGGTACTCGCCGGTGGTGTTGGCGTGGGTGGCGTGGAACGTCCGGGCGTCGCCCACCACCAGGTCTCCCGCCCTGACCGGCACGTCCACCTCGCCCGGGTAGTCGGCGAAGCGCGGGTCGTGCTCGTCCTCCATCCGGTTGATGTCCCTGGTGTGCGCGGTCCCCATCTCGTGCAGCTCATGCCACCGGCGGTGGCTGCCGGGCAGCAGCCGCAGGCAGCCGTTCTCGCGCGAGGTGTCGTCCAGGTAGTACATCAGGAAGATCATCGGCGAGTAGTCGCTGTAGGCGCGCGGGTCGTCCCACCACATGCAGTCCTGGTGCCAGTACAGCCGCGGGCTCGGCCCCGGCTTGCTGATGATCACCGCCTTCCAGAACCTGCTGCCGCCAAACCCCATCGCCTCCAGCGCCGCCAGCGCCTTCGGGTTGCCGACACACTCCGCCAGCCCCGGATGGTCATTCGAGTTGATCAGCGTCCCCGGCGACCGCGTCGCCTCAAGCTGCTCCTCCGACAGCCCGCGCACCGCCGTCATGGCCACTTCGCGCGTGTGCCGAAGCGTGCCCGCGTCGAGCATACCCTCAAGGACGCAATAGCCCTCACCAATCAGCTGCCGCGCCTTCAGTCCGAGGTCGAGGGCGGCCGGGGCGATGTCGGTACTCATGCCGCCATGTTACTGGTACGGGCCCCCAGCGTCGCCGCCCCATCCGACCCATCCGACCCATCAAGCGAACCTGCCGGTCGGCTGTCCGTCGGCGCATCGCCCGCGTACCGCTCAGCGGCGGATGTGCCGATGCGCCCACCAAGGAGTTGCTTGAACGGGTTCGCAGCGGTCATCATGAAGCACCAATGGCGAGCCATACGCGGTGAAGCATGAGATCATCATCTACTGGAGCGTGGACGACAACGCGTTCATCGCCGAAGTCCCTGCACTGCCCGGCTGCGCCGCCGACGGCAGCACCTACCAGGAAGCTCTCGACAACGTACAGGTCGTCATCCGGGAGTGGATCGAGACCGCCAACGAACTCGGTAGAACGCCCCCCGAGCCAAAGAAGGCCGGCAGGACACCGACAAGGGATCGAGACATGCAAGGCACGTCTTCGGGCACTTGACCAACTCAGGTGACGCTGGACGCTGGGAATTCAGATGACACCATGTTTACGCACCCGGTTTCTGGTGTGGTCAACCAGCGGCCAACGGGAAGCCTTGTTGTTGCTGCGTGAGGTAATGCCCGAAGACCAGCTCCGACTTCTTGGTGACCTCGTCCTCGGAGTACGATTCGGGTAAGCCCGTTTTGTCGCTGTAGAGAAAGTCGCGGATGGTTTGTTTCACTTGGTCACGCGTTGCCTGCTTCTGGTTCCAGTCGCGGATGCGGGTCAGTTGGTGGCGCAGTGTTGCGTAGAGGTCGACTGCGACCTGCTTGATACGGTCGATGTCTGCCGGTGTAAGGTCTTTCTTCTTGAGGAGATCGAACAAAGTCAGCGTCGGCTCGTCGAGGCCCTCCCGGAGAGCACGCTCCTGTTCATCGTCGAGCTTGGAGACGAACTTGAGCAGCGCCTCGAACGTCTTCTCGATCGTCACGCGGTCCTTCTCGCGATTGTAGTCGGCGACCAGTTGCTCGAAGTGCTGCTGGAAGTCGGTGCGCAGTGGGTTTTGCTCAAGCATCCGGGCAAGCCGCTTGTCGACGGCGGCCATCAGATTCTGTACGTGCGTGTTCTGTGTCGGGCTGCGGGCGAACTCCTGGCGCAGACGTTCGAAGTCGATGGCCGATATATCATATGGCGTCGATGATTCCCGAATCTGTCCCGTGCCAGCGGGTGCTATGTATTCCCCGACGATGTCGTGCAGCTCGCGGATGATCTGGGAGATGTCGGCGTTGTCGCGGTCCGCCTGTAGGCTCTTGTAGACGATGTCGATCGCGTCATAGGCGCTGCGGAAGACATGGACCTCCTTCAGGGTCAGGCTTGCCCTGAACTTTCGGAACACGATACGGGCCATGATCTCGAAGCGTTTCCGCGTCTCGTCGTTCTCGTTGACCACCTCCTTGGCGGCGGCAATGGCAGCGTTGCGCTCGAATCCGTCCTTCTCAATGATCTCCTCGAGCCGAAACGCCTTTGTGGCGAGGAACTCCCGCACCGAATCGATGGCCTCGGCCAGTTCGTCGAGCAACTCCTCATGGGGTTTCGCGGGAAGATCCTCCCCTCCCCCGTCGTCCGCTCCCGTGTGGCCAGCGAAGGTCGCAAGCGCGCGCCGGAGGTTCTTCAGGATGCCGCAGTAGTCGACAATGAGGCCGTTGTTCTTGCCTTCGTGCACGCGGTTCGCCCTTGCGATGGCCTGCATCAGGGTGTGCGCCTTGAGCGGCTTGTCGAGGTAAAGGGTGGCGAGGCTCTTGACGTCGAACCCGGTGAGCCACATCGCGCAGACGATGGCGACCCGGAACGGGTGGCCGTCCTTCTTGAAGCGCGATCACGCCAGTGTTTCCCGATCAGGCCGTGCATCCTGACGGCGGTGATCTTGTCGATGGCGATCAACATCGCCTTGCCGCTGTCCCACGCCGTGGTGTAGTGCGAGACGAAGTCCCGGGCGACGGCGTCGAGGCGATCGGGGGCGGTGATGATGTGGTAGTCGCGCTTCAGTTCCCGTTCGAGCCGCTGCTCCACGTCGACGTCATCGGCTTCGAACTCGTCGAGCTTCTCCGCGATCCGCTCGTTCAGGCCGTCGGTGGCGACGCCAAGCTTTTCGCCACGCGCATCGTAGTAGAGAGGCACGGTGGGGCCGTCCTCCACCGCCCGCTGGAACCCGTAACGCGAGCCGTAGTCGCCGAACACCCGCCGGGTGAGTTCGTCCTCCTTCATCAGCGGGGTGCCCGTGAACGCGATGTAGAGGGCGTTGGGAAGGGCGTTGCGCTGGTTCAGCGCCATCCGTCCGTACTGGGTACGGTGCGCCTCGTCCACGATGACGATAATGTCGTCGCGCTCGGAGTAGGGCTCGCCGGGCACAACGTCCTGGTTGAATTTCTGAATCAGCGAGAAGACGTATGCCTTGTGCTCGCCGAGCAACCGCTTGAGGTGCCGGCCGCTCCCGGCCCGCACCTCCTCCTGCTCGCCGACGACACCGCAGCCGGCGTAGGTCCGGTAGATCTGGTTGTCCAGATCTACCGGTCGCACAGCACCAGGAAGGTGAAGTTGCCGCCGAGCTTGCGGTGCACCTTGCGGCTGAAGAACACCATGGAATAGGACTTGCCGGCCCCCTGCGTGTGCCAGAAGACGTCCAGCCTGCCGTCCGCGGTCTGCCGTTCCTCCACGGCGCGCACCGCTCGGGTCACGCCGAGGTACTGCTGGTTCTGAACGACCACCTTGACGAGCCTCTCGCCACTGTCGTCGAACAGGACGTAGTTCTCGAACAGGTCGAGGAAATTTGCCTTGGTGCATACCCCCTTGAGCAGCGTCTCCATGTCCACGACACCGGGTTCGTCTTCGTCGAGGCGCTTCCACTCGCGGAAGTACTCGAAGGGCGCCGAGTAGCTGCCGATGCGGGCGTCCACGCCGTTGCCGAGCACCGCGAACGCATTGTGATGAAACACGTGGGGGATGGTGTCCCGGTAGTCGTCGAGGTTTTCTTCGTAGGCGTGGCGAACGTTGCGGTGGATGCTCTTCAGTTCCATGAACAGCAGCGGAATGCCGTTCACGAAGCCCACCAGGTCGGCGCGGCGGCGGTAGAGCGGCCCCTTGATCCACAACTCACGCACCACGAGGAAATGGTTGTTCTCCGGATCGTCGAAGTCGAACACGCGCAGGGTACGCGTCTCCATACCGCCGCGCAGGTCCCGATACGTGACCTTCACGCCGTTGCGCAGGAGACCATATTTCTCGTGGTTGGCCTGCAGCGTGGACTGAGCCGCGCTCACTTCGACGATGGCGCGGATGGCGTTGTCGTAGGCCTCGGCAGGCAGGCCCGGATTGTTGACCTCCAGCGCTTGCCGAAGGTAGCGCGCAAGCACCACCTCTTCCTCGCGCGTCCGACCCAGCGTCCCATCCGGCCCGAAGGTCTCGCTGTTGTAGGCGTAGACGGACTGCCAGCCGAGCCGTTCCTCCAGGTACTCGGCGGTGGTTTGCTGGACGAGGGTGTCTTCGCTATAGAGCGCCGGGCTCATCGGGCCTCCATCGTCCACACCGGGAGCCTCGGACCGCTTCGGAGTCACCACGACTACGCCATCGCCCGCCATGCCGAGCGTAGTCGTGCGATCAGATCAGTCGTCTTGGCGAAATCGCGCACCGCAAGGTCGAATCCCGACGCTGGTTCAGCAAGTAATTCCTGCCAAATACAACACATGCACGACCTACATTGCCTGTTAAAGATAATTGTATATCTCCAGTTTCGAGAGCGCAATGCTTCTTCATTTCCTCTGGTAAGAGATTAGTCTTTGATGGGCACTCGGGAACGAACTGAGCATCATGAACGTTCTTGATGGTGACAATTCCATACTTCCCATCCTGCTCGTACGTTTTGCTCTTGAACGCGAATCCTCCAAGAAAACTGAACAAATCAGCATAAGCCTTTCTCTCCCATCCCTCCGGAACACCATCGATGATCCTCGTGCTCTCATGGCCGGGAAAGCCGAGCCGGACGAACCACTCCCGGTATAGTTCGCCCGCCGCTTGTTCCAGCAGTACAATTCTCCGCCGGTTGTTTTCGATCAGGTCGTCGTAGGCGGACAGGATATGAGTGATGCGTTCCTGGCAGGATCGATCTGGAACGCGCACGTTCAACCTATGCAGAACATTGCGATCAACGCCAGGCACTGCTGCTTTGTCGATCCTGTAGTCGCAAATAGCGTCCTTCAAGAAATATGAGACGAACTGAGGGTCATTCCCCTTGAAGTCGGTTACGTAGAGTGCCGTGTTGAGAGGCCAATATGAGCGCCGCAAGAAAAGACCTCGCCAAGCGTGCCATATCGACCGGTTACGACACCCGGCGCATCGGACTTGGACGCGTTGTGGAACCCGGTAACGCCGGAGGAGGAGACAATCGGAACCTCTCCATCCTGCCGACTATGCGTAGGGAGATCGTGACCACGCTTTAGGGTCATGACATCGCCAAGCGTGCAATTCGTCCATGTCATGTGCTAATCTGCCAACTGTAAGAGATCGCCGGCGGCCGTCCTACTGCTTGTCCCACCAATTCTTCAGGTTCTCTCGTCCGCATCACTGAGCTCCGCCTCGATCTCCTCGATGGTCGGCATGGTGCCCTTGAGGTCGTTGGGAAGGACCTCGACCAAGCGCGTTTCCCAGTCCGCGACACCGAGGGGCTTGGCGAGGTCGCGTAGGGCGTACTCGACAACCATCCGGTCCTTGCCCTTGCACAGCAGCAGGCCGATGGTGGGCGCGTCGTCGGGGTGGCGCATCAGGTCGTCCACGGCGGAGAGGTACAGGTTCATCTGGCCGACGAAGGAGGGGCTGAACGGGACTGCCTTGAGCTCGACTACGACGTAACGGCGGAGTTGAAGGTGGTAGAACAGCAGGTCCACGCGAAAGTCGCTGTCGCCGACCTCCAGGAGCACCTGCCGGCCGACGAAGGAGAATCCGGCACCCATCTCCAGCAGGAACCGCTGGATGTGGTCCACGAGACCCTGTTCGAGCTCCCGTTCCGTACGCGGTTTGGCAGTGCCGAGGAAGTCGAACAGGTACGGGTCCTTGAATGCCTGCGTGGCCAGATCGGAGTCGGGCGGCGGCATTGTCCGGGGGAAGTTGGTGACGGCGCCGCCCTGGCGCTCGTACAGGCGCGCGCGGATCTGTAGCTCAAGTATCTCCCGGCTCCAGCCCTGCTCGATGGCCTTGCGGGCGTACCAGATGCGCGTCTCGGGGAGGTCCAATTTGTGCAACAGGGCCAGATTGCTGCGCCAGGGTATTTGTGCAACGGTGCGTTGCACGATTTCGCGCTCGGGCCATGCTGCGGCGAAGGCGCGCATGTACTTGAGGTTGCGGGGCGAGAATCCGCGCATGTCCGTAAACGCCTGCCGGAGGTCGTGCGATGGTCCCGGCGCCCCAGCCTTCCCGCTCTTGGCGGGCGAGAATCGCCTTGCCGATATCCCAGTACAGCAACACCATCGCCTCGTTGGCCGCCAGCACGACACGCCCGCGCTCGGTGCGGACGCGCTCCTTGATCTCACCGAGCAGCGCAGCGTAATCAGCAGGCAACGCTGCTTTTCCCGGCGGTGCCGGGATCGACGCGCCGGTGCGCCGACGTCCCATGGTCTTGCGCTCTTTCACAGCCCCAGCGCCTCGAAGTTCCGCTTGATGGTCGCCGCCAGTTGGACAGACTCCGCGTTGAGCACGTCGAGTTCCGAGTGGATGTCCCGCATCGTCTGGGCGAAGTCGAAGTTCTCGTCTTCTTCCTCCGGCGCGACACCGACGTAGCGCCCCGGTGTCAGGCTCCAATCGTTGCCGGCCAATTCGTCGTGGCCGACCAGCTTCACGAGCCCTTCGACATCGCGCAGGGCCGCGTCCGGAAACCGCTCCTGAAGCCAGCGTGCCTGCAGCCAGAAGTAGCGCGGCGCTCTGAGATGCTCGACCGCGCCGTCGCGCGCTTCGCCGACCGCTTTGAGCGGGCTGCCGCGGCCGTTCCGGCGCCCCTCGGTCACGCGCGACAGTAAGCGGTGGAGGTGATCGGCCTGACGGATCAGGTCGCGCCCTGCTTCTGCCACGGGCTGGGCCTGGGCGGCGAACGCCGTGAGCCCGGCGTTGTCGCGGCGGGCCGAATCCCATGCGGCGCGGAGTTCGCCCGCCGCCGACTCGAAGGCGTCGAGGTCGTGGGCGAATGACTCCCGCGCGTTGTCGAACTCCGTCAGGTTCTGTGCGCGGTCGTCGAAAAGCTCGCCATCGGCACACGCCGCGGCAGCATCGGCAAGCGCGTCAGCCAGGCGGCGAACGGGCGGTGCGGCGTTGCCGGCTGCGTCGACCATGCTGTCGAGGTGCTCGGCCACGAGGGCGAGGAAGCGGTCGCCCTGGCCCCTATAGAGCCAGACGATGGCCGCCAAGTTCTTCTGCTGCTCCGGCGTGAAGTCGTAGATCTTGCGCGTTACCTTCCGGTGGACGTTGCGCGCGTCGATCATCAGCAACTTCCCCTGCCGCTCGGCGGGTTTGGCCTTGTCGAGGAACCACAGCTCGCACGGCACCGTGCGCGTGTAGAAGAATCCGGAACGGATCGCCATCATCACGTCCAGGTGTCCGGCCTCGATCAGCTTGCGGCGCATTTTCGCTTCCTCGCCGCCCGCCGACGACGCCTGCGAGGACATCACGAACCCGGCCCGGCCGCAGTCGTTTAGGTAGCTGTCGAAGTAGGAAATCCACAGGTAGTTGCCGTTGGAGACCTTGCCCTTCTTGTTCACGCCAGGCAGGGCATACGGCAGGCGCGGGTCGTTCTTCACTTTCTCCGCGTCCACCTCGTCGACGTTGAACGGTGGATTGGCCATGACGAAGTCGCACTTGCCGAACAGTTCGTGCGGATCCGGCAGGAAGTACTCGTTGCTGGCGAAGTTGGAGTTGGCCCGTAGGTTGTCCGCGCTCGACCAGAGCCGTTTCTCGATCTCGCCGATGTGTTCCAACAATGTGCTCCTGCTCAAGATTCCCGAGTCCGCCGATCGGCCGGTCCGAGACCGTGTCAGGCGTGATGACCGGATGGCGCGCGCGCTCGACGCAACAACCGGTAGTCCATTATGGCCCTGATCACCTGTCGCCGTCGCCCCCGAACTCGGTAGCGGTAGCATTGTTTTGGATAGGACCGAGATATTGAGACGGTGCGAGGCAGACCCGCCACACCGACGGATGGCAAACAAGAATAAATCGCGAAAAAGATGCGTGCACCACTTGACGCGGTTTTCGGGGCGCGTATCGGCTCACTACGGCGCGCGGCGGACCCTCCGACGCTCTGAAAACAGCTTGGCCTCCGTGGACGCGGCAGCGCCGCGCTGAGCGGCCTTCCGGGCGCTGTTTCGTCGCCTCCAAGGACTCGTTCGAGTCGTCTATTTTCAATCCCGTGATATACTTACGCATATGCACGACACGCCCTTTCCCACCCCTTGGTCCACGGTCGCCGCGCTCCCCGACTACCTGCTCCTGTCGCAGACTTCGCAGCTTGCCCGCCACGAGCAGGCGCTGCAGGTCCTGGTGCTCGACCACCTGCGCGAGATTGAAGTGCGCCGCCTCCACCTGCCCCGTGGGTACGGCAGCCTGTACGACTACGCCATCATTGAGCCTATTTGTAAATAATATAATGTTTTACGCGCTACACGAATATCCCGTTATTGCTTTCGCAACCCCTTGGTGGTTTCCGAATATCCTTGACTCGCTTCGGTCTGGCGCCGGGACGCGCGCTGAGCCGGTCATCATGACTGTTGAGACTGCGCCGACTGCGGCTGCCACGGCCGCGCCCACGTCCCTGACGTTCTACGCGACATAGGACACCGTCAACCGGTACCAAGCCGGCGTGCTGATGGGACAGATACCGTCCCTAAAGTGTCACGGCGAGGTTGCCCATGCTGCGAGCGTGTCCGGGTGCTCCTCCCCAAGCACACGCCGTCGGGCCTCAAACACCCGCTCTTCGAGTTCCCGGGCACCAGCACGGTCGCCATGCGCCCTGAGCATCGCGGCGAGGTTGCCCATGCTCGTGAGTGTATCCGGGTGCTCCTCCCCAAGCACACGCCGTCGGGTCTCCAACACCCGCTCCTTGAGTTCCCGCGCGCCGACGTGGTCGCTTTGGTCACCGAGCGTCACCGCGAGGTTGCTCATGCTCGTGAGCGTGTCCGGGTGCTCCTCCCCAAGCACACGCCGTCGTACCTCCAACGCCCGCTCCTTGAGTTCCCGGGCCCCAGCATGGTCGCCCTGCGCCAAGAGGGCCACCGCGAGGTTGTTCATGCTCGTGAGCGTGTCCGGGTGCTCCTCCCCAAGCACACGCCGAACAGTCTCCAACACCCGCTCCTGGAGTTCCCGCGCGCCGGCATGGTCGCCCTGCGCCAAAAGCACCATAGCGAAGTTGCTCGTGCTCGTGAGAGTGTCCGGGTGCTCCTCCCCAAGCACACGCCGTCGGGCCTCCAACGCGCGCTCCGCGAGTTCCCGTGCATCCTTATGATTTCCCTTCTGACTCAGAAAGATAGCCACGCGACTCAGCAACCGAGCAAACTCGTAAGTATCGATATGGTAAGCCTCATGGACCCGACCAAGTTGAGTAACGTGCTCTACTAGAGCCTCGTAACGCGGCCAGTCATGTGGGCAATAGGGGTCATCCGGACAAACATTATCAAGCATCCTATAGAAAGCCATGCGGTCTTCAGCCGCTGCAATTCGTGTGCGTACTACCTGTTGAGTCAAGCGGTGAAATAACAACGCATGTCCGCCATCATACGACCTAATCAGAATGCGCTTGGCCAATCCATAGCGACGTAATTCTCCCACGACATGGTTCCACTTCAAGCCGTCGCCCACCGTCTCCATAAACATACTCGGAAGCTGGTTACCAGCTTCGCGAAACATCCATTCCGGTATCGGTTCCGAAGCCGCAAATGCACAAATGCGCAGCACTAACCGGGATCGCTCAGAGACCTTATCGAATGCCAGCGACAATGTCATAGCCAACGAAGGTTCGTAGTCAGCCTTCCGACCAACGATACGAGAGGACGCAACCAGGAATGGATGCAGCAGATGCTGGTCGACGAGGTGACCGAATTCCTGGGGCGCGCGAAGCATCAGCCCCGCGTGGTGGACAAGCAGGGATTCCTACGCTCATATCTGCCTATAGGCGCTCCCCATCACGTGATCATAACTTCGCCGTGGTCACCTCCTGGCGCACAAAATCAATGCTTTGTTTGCGCCCTTGGCCTGCTCCTTGAGTTGTGAAAGGATCGGACCAGCTTGCGTATCGGAGCGGCTACGGTAAGCCGAGGCGGCTGACGATGAGTAGCGGGTGCGCGATGTGGATGAACGGTTCGCGAACCGATTGCTGCCGCTGTTCACGCGCCGCACCATGAAGTGCAAGATCTGCTGCCGGATCTGTATCTGCACGGGCTGGCGAGCGGTGACTTCGAGCTGGCGCTGAGCGGGCTGCTGGGCGATCAGGCAGCGCTGTCGGCAAGCACGGTGGCGCGGGTGAAGGAATGCTGGCAGGCAGAGTACAGCGAGTGGAAACAGGGCGGGATCGAGGACGAGATCGTGTACCTGTGGATGGACGGCGTGTACCTGAAAGCGGGGCTGGAGAAGGAGAAGGCGGCGTTGCTGGTGGCCATCGGAGTGAACGCGGACGGTCACAAGGTGGTGCTGGCGGTGAGCAGCGGGTACCGGGAGTCGACGGCGTCGTGGAGCGGGCTAGCTGAGAGCTGAGGGCACGGGGGGATGAATGAACCGCGTCTGGTGGTCGGGGACGGCAACCTGGGGCTGTGGAGCGCGTTGCGCAACGTGTTCCCGGGAGCCGCGGAGCAGCGCTGCGGGAATCATCGAGTGGTGAACGTGTTGACCCAGGTGCCCAAGCAGCGCCAGGGCGAAGCGCGCGAGCAGCTGACCAAGATTCCGTATCAGCGAAGCGAACCGCAGGCACGACAGAGAAGCGAGTGTTTCAGAACTGGTGTGTTGGCCACGGCTATGAGCGGGCCGCCGAGCTGATCGACGAGAACTGGGAGCAGATGGTGACGTTCTACCAGTTTCCGCGTGGCCACTGGCGGCACCTGCGAACCACCAACGTGG
The DNA here is from genome assembly GCA_026710965.1 of Deltaproteobacteria bacterium. GTDB lineage: Bacteria > Desulfobacterota > Binatia > UBA9968 > JAJDTQ01 > JAJDTQ01. Next base: position 57,443 of record JAPOQB010000272.1, read on the forward strand.
TGGAGTCGCCGTTCGCGGCGTTGCGGCTGCGCACGGACGCGGCGAAACGATTCAAGAAGGTCGCCAACGCGACCGCCGTGGTATGGAAGATGTTGTTGGTCGCCGAACGCAAGTTCCGGCGCAGCAATTCGCCCGAGCTACTGCCGGCCGTGGCCGCTGGGCAGCAGTATCACGACGGCCTACCGATCAGAGGAGGCCAACACCAAGAGACGCCGCCTGATCTGTTTACACACCTCTTGACGGAACCCCTCCAGGTGGGGCTTACGCCACAAGGGAAATCGAACTTCATGTTGCGGCCCGCGTGCTTGCTCCCCGCTTTTCGCGGCTCTTTCCGCCTCGCAGGCTTTCGACACCCCGCTCTCGGGCACAGGGGTTTCCACCTGTCACCTGGGGCCTGCTACCCGGTGCTCCGACGCTTACCGGGACGGGACGACCTATCACCCGTTTGAGTCATGCAGCGTGACATAGTCATCTGTCACCCTTCCGGGCTGCCAATCGCTGCATCGCCATACCACGGGTTGACTAGATGCGGTCTGGAACGTAGAATCCGACTTGTCCTGCTCATCGGTGCTGAATCATTCTGTTCTGGGGAGTTGACACGTGCCTGCACAGTTCCATTCTGGTGCATCACCGACACCGATCCTCCAAGGCTATCCGGTAATCCTGCGAACGCGAGCGGTGCTGGAGTTGACGGGTCTGTCGCGTACTTCGTTATGGCGACGAGTACGAACTGGCGAATTCCCGAATTCAGTCCGGCTCGGGGGTCCGAACTCGCGCGCCGTCGGTTGGCTACGCCCGGATATCGAGCGATGGCTGGAGACTCTGTCGAAGACGTAGACCGCCATCGTGAGCGCACCGGGACTGGAGGGCACCCGCTCCCACACCCTCTTTCAGTCGGACGCTGTTCGCGCTCAGCCAGGACTCCTTCTCGAGATCAGGAATGACTTGCAGGTCTTGGGCTCGCCGCCGAGGATGCCCACCGCCTGCTCGGCCCAGAGCCCGGTGACGAGCCAGCGGTGCTGCGCGGGGCGGGCGGCGAGGCGATAGGCCGAGACTACGGGGAGGAGGTTCATCGCCAACGAGCGGCGCCGCCGGCGGCGGCGGGAGACGCCGCGAAGGCTTCCAGGAACAGGTTTTCATCGAGGCGGTCGAGGTCACGGTGGGCGGTGAGCTGGTCCCGAAAAATCGGGCAGGATGTTAGAGTGTGTTCCAGGCTATGAGGAGGGCCAAAGGAATGGAGACGAAACGACGCCGACTCACAGCCAAGGCAGCTACCGACGCGCTGCGCGGGGAGCGCACGATCCAGGCTATCGCAGCCAAGTACCAAGTGCATCCGAACCAAGTCTCAGGGTGGAAGCGGCAAGCGCAGGCGGGTCTTGAGGAAGTGTTCGCCGGCGCCACCAGCCGCGGTCAGAAAGACCATGAGACGATCGTGCACGACCTGCACGCCAAGATCCGCGAATTGACCGTGGGGCGCGATTCTTTATCGCGCGGGCTCGGGAGCTGAGCCGGGCCGAGCGAGTACGGATGATTGACAGCGAGCATCAGCGGTTGAGTGTGAGCCGGCAATGCAGACTGCTCGCCGTGAGCCGTTCGACGGTGTACTATCGACCGCTCGGGGAGAGCGCGCAGACCCTGGCGTTGATGCGCCGATCGACGAGCTGTACCTGGATTAACCGTTCTACGGCAGCCGTCAGATGATGCGCACCTGGCGGCCAATTCCCGCAACGCCGCCACCGGGTTCTGACCGGCGTTGCGCGCCGCCAGGTACCAGCGTTCGATGGTGGCCGTAGGCAAACTGCGTCGGCTCCCCGCTCACCGGGTGCTTCCAGGTCCGCGCTGCCAGCCGCTTCAGTTCCGCGCGCAGTTGGCCCCGCGCCGGCGGTGCTGCCAGCAACTCTCCAACCACCGCGAACCGAAAATGTGCCCACCGTTCGTGGACCAGGTTGTGTCGTCTCGCTCATCGGTAACGCCCTCCAGTGCTGTCGAAAGCGTAACCGTAGCCGCCTGCTCGCTTGTCGCCGCCGGCCAACTTCTGCGGAATGCCCCCACGCCGCAGAAATATTGCTCGCTACGTCACCCCGCTCAACGGTCTCAGGAGAATCAGCAGGGCCCCCAGTCGCCCCGCCTCGTCACTGGCGAACGCACCAATAACGCACTCGGCAGCGCTGCGGGCGTCATCGGCTGCGCGAACCGCCCCCGCGCCAACCGCCAATATGGCGTCTGCACGAACTCACTGCGCCACCACCGGCACCAGCGCTCCACCGTGCGCCGGCTCACCCCCACCAGTTCTCGCAGTCGCCCCACCCGCGTCGGGCTCGCTCCCTGCCGCAGCGCCGCCACCAACACCACGATCAGTCCCAGGTACACCCGCCGTCCCAGGAATCTCAGCGACGCCGGCGTCACCCGTTTGCGACACCCCTCTTCGGCACAACAGAAACTGAACCGGATATCATACTCGGCTGGTAGCGCCACCCCCGCTGCGCGGCTTGCGCGCGAACGCCGCTGTGGGTTTCGGAAGAATTCCGGCCAGAATTTCCGGAACCCGCACGCGCTCGTGCAGCCTCCCGCCACACGCCGGGCAAACCTTGTTCCGGGCGGCCCTCGCCAGCTCCCGATCCGCCTCCAGCAAACTCGGATGGAACCTTGCGTCTCGCAGCAACTTGTGCCACAAAGGAGCCACCTCCTTTCCGTTGTTTCCACAGAGAAGGCGGCACCCTCCGGGGCTGCGTTGCAAGCCTCCGGAGGGGCCTTTCTTATCCCAGCTCCTACCGCGCCCAGACTCCCCGCTCAACCACCTCGAAGTCCGTGCCCATGCTCACCCCCGTTTCGGCCCGGTCATCAAGCGCCGTCACCTCGTAGGCTCCACCTCCACTACTGGCGCCCATCCGATTGCCGATCCGTCCCGCGCCAGGGCCGCGAACAACGCTTCCTCGTCGGCCAGATAGACTACTTGCGGCATCGTTGCATCCGGCGGCCAAAAGTGCTGGCGGCTCTCAAGCGCCGCCGTCGCGCCGCCCGCCGTGATGGCGTAGCTGGCGCTGCCGTCGGTGACCACTGCTTCCCTGGTGGCAACCCTGCGTGCCGGCAACAGGACTCCGTCCGCGTCGGTTATACCGGTCATCTCCAGGAGCCGCGCCTCGCCCGTTGTTCCGGCGTACACTCCCACGCGCGTCGCAGCGGTCAGGTCCTCGTAGCGCGCGAGCTGGTGCACCTCTGCCGCGCGCATCAGCAGCGACAGGCGAAACCTGATGTGGCCGGAAGTGAAGACTGCGGCCCCGCTGCAAGTAGCCAGATTAAATCCCACACCGGGATGCCCCTACGAAAGACCGACAGGTCGCACCCTCTATGGCTTCGCGCGCCGTCCGCAGATCGGCTTCGAAGCCGAGATGGACATCGAATCCCGGCGCGTCAGGAGCACGATCCTCGCTGCAGTTCATCGGTTCGAAGTAGGCGTAGAAGCCCTACTTCAACTCCCTGCCTCGTTAGTGCATGCGCTCGCCGGATCAGCGACGATCAGGGCACAGCCCACGGCGGCGGATCCTGCTAGCGGCTACGTGTCTTGAACAGCGACCAACGCCGCGTTAGTCTCATCAAGCTCGGCATTGAGCTCCTCCAGACGCGCACGAAGCACAGATCGGTCTGCGGATGGCTTCGGTAATTCGCCCCGCCTTGGCGCGCCTGAGAGTGTCGAGATAATGATGTCCCGCTCCGTCTCGAGATCGGAGATACGCGTTCGAAGCGCCCTGGCCTCCGCTGCTCCGTAGATGCGCCGGCGGGCTTGCTCGTCCTCGCGCAGGCTCTTCTCTATTGCGTCGATACCGGCTCTAGTTTCGGGATGTTGGTCTGCCGCGACCCTCAGAAACTGGGCGAGTTGGTAGATGTGGAACGACTGTCCGGAGACTTCCCTGAACTCCTCGACAAGCTCTGGCCGTGCGCCTAGCCTCTTACCCCGATAGATCCACCACCAATCTTCCTTGGCGTCGTCGGAAATGAAGACGATGGGGCGCTTGTCAGCCTTGGCCTTCGCTAACATATCCTTCCAAATGATCAAATCGCCGAACTTGGCGTGCGGTCCGGCGTCCTTCTTGGTATCCATGTATCCTGGCGGGATCTTGTAGGCGTAGCGCTCCTCGCCTTCCTTCCTCAGCGCGTTGAGCCGCTCAGCGGGCCACTTCGCGCCAACGCGACCCTCAAGGAGGTCCGAGAGGCGTTCGACTGCGTTGGCGATCGCGTCCGCCGGATGACTAGCCTTATCAGCCTGCAGTCGGGCTCGAAAGTCCGTCACGAACCTGTCGAGAGCAGCCAGTTCCCGTTCCACGTCAATAACAGGATGGGCGCGGAGCTGGCGTAATCGCATCCGCGCTTGGTCGAGCGCGTCCGTGCACTCTTTGACGACTTGGTCGTACGCGTCCCGCGCGCCGAACTCGACGTCCAGTCGGTTGCGATGGAATTCAAGGCCAACTTGATAGGGAATCCAAATGGAGTCCCTAAAGAGCTCAAAGAAACATAGTAGCTGTTCACGTATAATTTCGGGATGGCGGAGACAGTGGAGCAAAATATTGGCGTCCGGAACGAAAATGGCGTCGTTCCACATCGCCGAAAGCTGTTCGGGCTTCCACCTGTACCATCCAATGAATTGTTGTCTCATCGCAACGCTATTCGATCCAGACAAGTCTTTGGATTCCGAGGCGCTCGGCAGCGTTCCGGATGAGCTCGCGTTGATGCGCCTCGGCGGTCCTCCCCGACTCGATCAGCACCGTGCCGAATGCTTGAGCGTTGGGGTGCTGGTGTGCTCGTTCGAATACGGCCATGAGTATCGATTTCCAGTCGCGACTGTTCCCCCAGCAGACAATCCTACCGTCCAGAAGCCGCCGACCATGCGGCTTGATATAACTTGCAGACGTTTGGCCTGTGTCGGGTATCGACAGCGAGCGCCAGACGTCGCTCTCATGAAGTGATAGCCGCGATCTTTCGTACGGCTTAACAAGGGAGTCCTTGATGTACACCCGCACCTTTCTAGGGTCCATGAAGTGGGCGAGACGGCCGCCGATTTCTGGATCCCGCGTCCAGAGCTCGTAGTGCTTAGCCCGTTCGACGTCAGGCAGCTTCGACCATCCGAGAGAATCTGCTTTGTTCCACAACCAGGCATTTACTTCGTCACGAATGTTGTCGGGAACCATCATTGGACTGCGCCTCTGTTGTGGGGCATCGGGAAATCGAACTCAGGAAGTTCGAGCTGGGGGTCTCCTTCGCGGGTGAACAGATCGGCCTGGTCCCGCAACCAATCGAGCATAAAGCTACCGGCACCCTCGTCTCGGAAACCTACTACACCGGGTAGCCGGAGCCTCTCGATGTTACCACGAGAAGCCGTTTCAAGCTGGATGACCTCCGCGACGCGGCGAAGGTCACTCACAAAGTCCAGAACAACCACCTTGTCCTTGTTGGGAGCCACGCGGAGGCCTCGGCCGAGCTGCTGGACGAAGATCCGACGACTATGTGTGACCCGCATGAACACGATCATATCTACGTCGGGGACGTCGACGCCCTCATTGAACAAGTCCCGAGTGGTTACGATATCCAAACACCCCTTTCGGAAGGAGGCCATCGTTTGATCGCGTTCTCGCGCATCCATGTCGCTGGTGATCGACTCGGCCCGGAAACCGAAGAGCCTCAGCGTACCGGCGAAGCTCTTCGCATGCGCAATGGACGAACAGAAGGCGATAGCGGCGCGCCGCTTGTCTCTGTCGAAGGCGTCTCGAACCGACCTCGCGGCCTCCTCGTCGCGAGTTGGAAGCAGAAGCCGTCTGTTCAATTGGGAGATAGAGTAGCTGTAGCGGGACCGGGATCTAACGAATTCCCAATCTATGTTATCGGCGAGCAGGCGATAGTCTGCCTCGCAAAGAAAGCCACGCTGGAGCCCTTCCGCAATACCAATCTTGATCACCGGCGGGCCCAGGAGATGGTCGATGTCGTACCGGTCTCCGCGCCATGGGGTCGCTGTGACCCCGCCGATCATCGCGCCGGACATGTGCTCGGTGACACGTTTGACCGTCTCCGAGCCTACGTGGTGTGCCTCGTCGATGAAGACCGCACCAAATTGAGGAATCTCGTCGATGCGGGAAGCCGCGCTTTGTACCGTGGCGAACGTAATACCGTCCCAATACGTTGGCGACTCGCCGCCAATCAACCGATGAGTTGATATCCACTTGGGAATCTGGTCCCAGAACGCACGGTGGAGTTGGTCGACGAGTTCCCTCGTACCGGCGAGCACAAGTGCACGACCGTGGGGGACGGCTTCGTCGCGGAACATCTGGGCGAGTGATTCCGCGAGGACGACAGTCTTGCCGAGGCCCGTGGCAAGGACGACTTGGCCGCGGCCCGTCTCACGGAGCGCGGCAACGAAGTTGGCGACGGACTCCTCCTGGTAGTCCCTGAGCTGGCGGCGCGACGGCGCGTACTCGGGACTGCGCGTAGCGATAGCCAACAGCGTTGCGGGTTGCAGCGTCTCGATTTCGATTCCCAGAGCACGCCAGCGCTTGATCGCGTCTCGAGTGCCGGGACCGACAGGCCGGGACGAAGCGACGAGAATGCGGTCGGCGCGGTAGAACCGGGCAGCCGCGCCAACCTCGTGAATCGCGGAGGGAGGCGGATAGCCTGCCGATGTGAACTTGCATTGGATGACCCACAGTTGACCCTTCTTCACACCCAGGACGTCGGCCCCGCGGTCTCCCGAACCGCCCACGAGGCGCACATCATCAAAGCCGTTGCAGACGAGCAGCCGCGCCACGTCGCGTTCGAAGGCCTGCCACGGACCTCTTAAGAGCCGGCGGCCGTCGAAAAAGGATCCCTGGCATTTCATTCGGCCAAATCGGACCTCAAAAGACGCAGGGAGCAAGCGGCGCGGATGATCGTATCGCGGCTCGTGCCATCGAGGTCCGCAGGCGTATGATTGGCAAGCCAGACTGCGTCGCCGAAGTAGGCGTCGTAGCGGGAGAGGACTCCTGCCTTGGCATCTTCGGTGACCTCGGACGCGCCGTAGTCAAGCGCCTCGTAAGGATCTTCCCAATACTTACCGTCAAGGAAAAGTTCGGGATGGCGTGAGAATAGTCCTCTCAAAGACCGGAAGTCGGCATATGCCCAGAAACGTCCGTCAGAGATGGCCTTGGTGTGGTCTGGTACGTGGCGATTGGCCATCCGCTGAGCGACGGCGTTTCTTTCAGCGTCGGTGAGTTCGGCATAGAGATCGTCTCCCTGCGTCGGCGCGAGGAGGTTGGGTACGGCACGAGCGATTTCGTCGAGGACTGTGGTCGCGAACGCGATGATCTCCTGCGGGTCGAGGCGGCTATCGATGCAGTACTGTCGGCGAAAGTCCGCAAGAACTCGTGCGAGGGTTACATCCTCGGCTTGCCCCTTAAGGAAGTCGACCGTCCTGTGGGAGAGTTCCGTCAACAGCGCGTCAAGCGGCGTCATAGTGGTGGAACGGAAAATATCGTTATCCAGATCCACTAGGAACGCATACGTGCGTGTGGCGACGTCGTCCAGATGAAACGCCCATGGGGCACCTGCAACGAGATCGGGATCGGTGGGTTCAACCGCGAAGGCTTGGGTCTCGTACTCGACGCGAAATGTCGAGTGCGCGTACCTCCTGGTCAATTCGTGCAACGCGCGCCTCGGCGGCGGTGCTGATTCTGGTCCGTCTGTGTCGTCGTCGTCCGCAGGGTCTCCGCCGAGGGCGTCTACGAAGTCGTCCGGTATGTCGGACGGATCGCCCCGGTCGTCGGTCTGGCCTAGAACCTCTCTATCCTGTTCCACAATGAGATCCCACCAACGCTGATCGTCCAAGAACTCCGGATCGTCACTCGCGAAAGCGTCGGCCATCTGTTGCGCGCGCTCGTTGTCCTTGACCACCAGCACCCTTGACCACAATCCGTTCTTGCCTTGCGGGCTGGAGCGCCGAAACGCTTGGAAGAGCCGAAAGAGAGGGCTTTGGTTGCCTTCATAGCCTCGTTGCCTAGCTGCGACCGGGCGAAGCGGACCGTCTCCGCGGACTATCCGCACCATTTCGCTCCATGACGGGTCGTCACGCTCAAAGCGGTCCTTAGTGTAGCTGACTCTGCAATGGTCGATGTGAATCTCCCCAACAAACCGACCCCGGTTACGTGGATCGTCGATGGGATACTCAACCTCCGTCGTGTTGCCGTCGCTCCAGACGAACAATTCCTTGTTCGCGATCTCGATCTTTCGTCCGTTCCGAATGAAGTCGATGCCGTACTCAGTGTTGTGCAGGTATCTCTGGAGGCCAACCCAGCCACAGATACGTCTCGGCGTCTCTTGGACGTTGCAGCTTGAACTAGCTGTCGGACAGGACTCTTCGTCGGTCGTGAGTGTGCGCATGCAGTGAGTGCAGTAGCGTCGAGCAGCGAGAGACACGTCGATCTCCTGAACAGGATCGACGGTGGTACCATCCGGTAGCTTGACGGACCGTGACGCGCGCCACAAGCAAGGGCGCTGCGGTGCGACACTCTGGCCGTTGAAAGTGAGCCGAATGGTACCGGCATCCGAACCGAAGAGCAGCGCAGAGTACGTGCGCGCCAAGTGCTTGCGGATCGTCGTACGGTTGTTCGAGCGAGCGAGGTATGCACGTTGGTCTGGCTTTAGGCGAGATACCACGACCTCGGTTCCGTGATCGCCGTGGTTCGGTTTCGGGCGGGTCCGCCTTGGCACTCTGAAGTTCCGGGTCGCTCGCAGTTCGTCGAGATCTATGCGAACACCGACCTCCTCCGGATCTCCGGCACGGGAAGTAAAGACCTCCGTCACCAGGCCGAGACGCGCTGTAGCGATGTTGAATCCCATCCCGAATAACCCGAGGTTGGTCAGTGGATCGTTGCCGGACCATCCCGCCTTAACGGCATTTTCGAGTGTCTCGAGCGACATACCCGGCCCGTTGTCTTTGACCGTAACTCGCGCGGCTTCTCTGTCGGCGCTCGGGACGGCAACGGAGATTTCGGCGTGCTCTATGGTGCTTTCGCTCCGGGACGCGTGCAGAAACCCATCAATGGAGTTGTCTATAAGCTCGGCGAGACAACGCCACTGGTGGAGGTCGATCTCGCCCAACATCTGAAGGACCCTTGGGTCGGGGGTTAGGTCTAGTTCGTCGCGTGGCATGGTATCGTACCGGATCGTGGTCCGGGCTCTGGTTGTGGGTGGGGAATGTGGTTTGACATGAAGTCTCCGTCTGGTCTGCGAAGTCTGCATCGCGCCACGGCATCTCTGCTTGGTTGGCGCACTTGTGTTCGTTCGGTGTCGGTCTGAACCAGGGTGCCCCACATCCCAAAGGGAAAGGGCATTGGACAGAATGGTGGTATTCTCGCAATGTGTTCCAAATTTTTAAGTGGAGCTTCGTCTCCTTGTTCCAAATGGGGTTTGAACAGCCCAACGAGGCTCGTAACTTGTCTGAGGATCTCAGCCATGCGACACCGGTGTGGATGGTGGGCGGGCTGCGGATTCGTCGCGGTGAAGCGCGTGGGCTACGCTGTGCGCGAGACCGGACGCGAGTCGAACGGGAACCGCGTTACCCAATTGCCTCATGGTTTCCGTCCAGGAACCGTGGAACTCGTAGTCGTCGGGGAAGGTCTGCAGGCGGGCAGCTTCCCTTACAGTGAAGTAACGGACGCGTCCGTTCGGATGCCTTAGGGTGTTCTCGCCACCCGGAACGCCGTGGTCTCCGGCTTTGAGCGTCTTGGCGGGCTGGTCCCAGGGGCTGCCCGTGTGGCCGGGGTAGCTCCTGGCCCCGGGGTTGAAGCGGTGGTTGGCGAATGTGCCGGCCTCGTCCGAACGGGGATCCGGGAGGTCTGAGAGCGCGTCGCGGACTGTCCGCCACGCGGAGCCGGTGGGAGGAATCAGGGAAGAAGCGAGCAACCGGATGCGCGACACGGCGCGGGCGGGCGGCTTCGGCCGTCTATGCGAGGGGATTCCATGGTGGTCCCAATAGTCGCCCGTGATCCACTGGTCCCACAGTAGCCTGTCCGCGCCGTGCGTCTTGGGGAGGTCGTTGAAGGACCACTCGATGCCAAGATCCGCGCGAAAAGCGACGATGAAAACCCGCTCCCGTCGCTGGGGGACGCCGTAGTCTGCGGCGTTTAGCAACTCGAAGTCGATGCGGTACTCCAACTCGCTACCGGAGGTGTGGTAGCGCTCCAGGCGGGCCATATGCCCGTCCCACCCCTCACCGGAGCGGGGGACCACGGAAGGATAGGTCAATGTCAGCATTATGTACTTGAAGTATGGGTCGAACGACTTGCGAAGCAGACCCTTAACATTCTCCACGATGATTGCGCGGGGACGGAGCACACGGACAGCCCGGACGAGTTCTGGGAATAGGTTACGGGCGTCGGTGTGGCCACGATGTCTGCCCCCGAGCGAGAACGGCTGGCAGGGGGGCCCACCCGATATTAGGTCTATATCGGTCGGGAACCTGTCGAATCGAACGTCCTTGATGTCCATGGGCGAGACAGCGGGCCAGTCGGCGATAGGCCGAGCGCCACATAACCGGTTGTAGTTAATAGTCTCGCAACACCACTGATCCCACTCGACGATCCTCCGGTGATCGAATCCGGCCTGTGCGACGCCCATGGCGAGTCCGCCAACCCCGGCGAAGAGCTCTACCGACCTCATCCGGGATCCTCGAGGAAACATGTGACACGCTCGCGCACCGACTCAAGATCCTTGAGTTGGCACTCCCAGACAATGAGCACCCGCCACCCCAGCTGGCGCAGTTCGTACTGCTTGAATAGGTCGCGCTTGCGATTGCCATCGAGTTTAGCGTTCCAGAAGTCGACGCGGGACTTCGGTGTGCGGGCGAGTCGACATCCGGGATGTCGGTGCCAGAAGCACCCATGCACAAAGATGACCTTGCGGCGTCCCGTGAAGACGAGATCCGGTCGTCCGGGGAGTTTTCTTCCGTGGAGGCGATAGCGGTAACCGAGCCCGTACACAAGGCGGCGTACAGTCATTTCCGGACGCATGCCCACGTTCCGAACTCGCGACATTATCTCCGACCGGCGCTCGCGTGTGATGGTGTCCATGGCTGCGGCAATCAGGTTCGTAGCCGTGGCCACTGGTCCTCGACGTAGCGGGTAATCGCCACCCGCACGATCCGGGCGACCGAAACACGGTTCTGCCCCGCGACGTCCGCGAGGATGTTGATTTGGTGCATTGGAGCCGACATGCGAACCGAGTCCTTTTCGGTGGCCGACTTGTCGACCGCTGCGCTGGTGCCTGCCATCACCATTCTTCTATCTTGGACACGATACATCAACTATACAGAAGGATCAAGCTTCACTTCGTGTGGATTATGAGGTGGTCCTGGTTCCTTGGACAGGTCAGGGTGCAGGTTAAGGCAGAATCGGTCGGTTGTCAGCCTGCCCGGCCGTGTCTGAGTAACAGGCGGCGGTAACGCGGGTGGGGGTCTAGGCTCCTCTCCGCTCACGCGCCCTTCGGCCTGCCGTTCCCTCGCAACCGGTCTCTTCGATGTCCGCTATACCACCTCCCTCGCAGAGTCTGCCATGCCGTCCCGGTACGCCTCCGCGGGCGTGCGACCGGCCAGCGCCGAGTGCATTCCGGGCTTTCGCCGCTGAACTGTTCAGAGTTGCCGCCTTCAACTTCCGCCGGGAGCCTGCTGCGTGCACTTCCCAGTCCTTCCGCACCAGCTCTGGCCATCGCGTAGGGGAGGAAAACGCTTGGCACTCCGAATACCCAGCAACCAACTCCACGCTGGGGGGTGTTTCGACGGTTAGTCCGTTCGCTCTCGCTACGGCCCTTCTGATTGCTAGCCTCCTAGGTTGGTCCGGGTCTCTCGACCCCTCTCAAGCACGTTTACTTCCGGGCTTTCAGCCGTCAGGGTCGCCGCTTTCGACTGCCGGATTTGGCTACGGCGCCACACTGGGATTTGCGCCGACGGGACTTTCACCCGCAAGTTCGGCAGTTAGCCTCGCTGCACCTCCCCGGACCTACCCCCTCTACCGCCGCCTGATCATCTTGACCAGGAGGGGCGGGTCGACAGCCGAGAGGATGCACCTATACTACCCGCCTCATTGTCCAAGGGATCGGGGCCACTTCAGTTCGCTACATAATCGTCACCGGTGCGCGTACCGTATGGCGGTCGGGGAACCGTCGATTGGCACGGTTCGGCACCGGATCTATCGAACAGCCTGAACCGCCGCCACCTTGCACTCGTTATTCACGTTTGCAACTCTCAATCTGGGGACCATGCCGGTTCCGTCGAAGTCGTAGATCACCAAGTCCGGGTGATGGCTGTCGAATGCTTGCCCGAAGAATACGCAAGCAGCGTTGGATGCGCACGGTAGCACATGGACGATCCGCACGCCGTGCGTGTCCCGCAACCGGTGTAGCAGTTCCTGTATCCGCTGCCGGAACGATGCACCATCATCCGGGTGACCAAGGGCACCGTTGCCGAGATGCTTCTTGCGGGCAACGACCGAAACGATCCTCATCCCGAGATAGTTGGCCGTCAACTGCATAGTCTCCGGCACTTCCGTTAACCCTATGAGTAAGCATACCTCGTCATGCTCCGACAATTGGTCCAACCCATCAATCGTGTAGAATTCGCCCCGTGGCTCGGGCATGGGCCAATACCACAGCCCATTCTCGCGGTACCGCAACATCGGCGTGATGTCGCACTTGTTCCCCAGCTTCGCGCCGAGCGCGATGAGAGCGGGCATAAGTCCCATCGCAAAGAGAGCCGCCCGGTATCCCTCGCCGTGCGACTGCAACAGTATGTCGGCCGCGGTCTGCTCCACTGCCGCACCCATTGCGTCCCAGAGGTCTGTGCCCTCCAAGGTCCGCAATAGCGCTTCGTTGTCGCTTACTGACCGGAGTCGACCGTCAAGACGCGCACCGATGGGCTTCAGCGCGCGCGCGATCTGCTGTGAAGAGGGCAGTGCAATTTTCTGGCGGTGCACGGGCCACGCGACACAGAAAGCGGGCGTCGGTGCGAGCTCCAAGCCGTCCAGTAGCGAGGTCGCCACCGTGCAGAATTGTTGACGCATTTCCGTCAGTGCGGATGCCGGATAATCGGCGTTCGCGACCGTGTCTATCAGCCGATGGTGGGTGTCGCAGAGTAGCAGAATGTTGGAAGGATCGTTCGATAGGCTATGAGACAAGTACATCACGCCCCGCGGGCCGCCCTCTGAGGCCGCAACGTTATGCGCCAACTTGGCAAAGTTGCCGCGTGTTCCTGTTACCGGGTCTTCGGTTAGGTCGATACCGCAACCGTCGAACATGCACCGTCCGTGGGCATCGAGCATGACTTGGATGCGCGTTCCAGTGCTGATCGCGGTGCCACGACCCTTCCTGAGGGCGTCGTTTTCGACCTCCCCAAAGAACGTCCGCCAGTTCTCCTCCGTTTGCTCCTTGCGCTGACCAGCCGATCCATTCCAAATTGCTGTCAGCTTGGCTAGGTCACATATCTCGTCGCTCGTAATCGTGCGTCTCTGCCAGCACCGCAGCTCCATCGAAGTTGTCGTGTCTTCGCCGTACGCCTGTAACGCGTCGACGCTGTGCGCCACCGGCAGACAGAAGCGCGATGCGCCCACTACCGTGTCGCCAGCAAGGAGGACAGTCACGATTGCCGTTGGTCCCTCGTCAATCAGCACGCCGACGCGGTTCCACGATACAAGCGCCCGCACAGCTACCGCGTGGTCCTTCACCATGTCCAGCGCGGTCATCGGTGGTTCGCGCGTCTGCACAACCGTCGACTGTATCGGATCAACCAAGGTCATCTCTCCCTCATTCCCGTCGCAGGGGCCTGAAACGCCCGCTCGCCCGCACGAACACACGGATCTCCTCGGTCCCCACCAGCACGAAGACAAGCGGACGTTCGCGGTTCGCCCGAAGGCACGTGCCCCAGTCGGTCCGGTCGATCTTTGAAGGCTTCGGAATCGGCTCCGGATGCGTGTGCCACGTCCCGAGATAGATCCCCCTTCCACCCGAAGAGGCGAATTTCTCATGAACCGCCAGCTGATGCCCTGGATCGCGAAGCGCGAAGCAGAACCGCGAGCGCCGGTCGTGTGCCATCGGCGTGGTCACCGTCTCGATCCAGATCTCACGTCGATCAACGGATGTCGTTCCCATCAACACGCCGAACGACTCGTCGGCAACGGCCGTAGTCTGCCGATGCTCAAGCCAGATACCTGCCACTTTATCGCATACGGTCATCCGCCGCCCGTACCCCTGAAGTAGCATTAGGGTGTCATCCACCACAGAGATCGCAGTTGTCATCGTGCAGGGGTAGGATGCGCAACGAATCGGCGAAATGTCGATATCGCCGCGTCACCGCGAGGGACGCCCGCTTCGCTTCCTCGTCCGATCCCTTCCAGCTCACCTTCGATGAGTTAGTCACTTGGCCTTCGAGAAAGCGCACGGCCAAGTCCGCGGCAATCGACGCGCTATATCCCACGGCGATCCCGCTGTAGGGCAGAAACTGCGTGCCGCACCCCCCGTGGTTGCGCATCACGACTTGGTCTGGGGCCAGGAAATTCAGATTCGACACGAGCCCGCGGGTCAGCGTCTTCGGGTCTACATACGCGCAGTGCCAGCATCCCTTTGTCTCCGGCACCGTTAAGATCGCATGACCGCCGATACCGTAACCCTCCAACCAGCAATTCATTACTGGTACACTTATCCGTTCTTGGCGGCAATATTCCGCGAACACCCGTTCGACGGTCGACGAACCGATCGCGATCACCAGTAGGTCGAATGTCTGCAGTACGGCCGGATCCCGCAATTGCTCCAGCTGGTTGTTCAATGGTTTCACCTCAATCCAAGGGTGCTTCAGAGCAAGCTCACCTGCCAGCGCTACGGTCTTGAGTTGGCCGATGTCCTTCACTGACAGGGCGTGGCGGTAAAGGTTCTCTTCAGACAACGTCTCCGGATCGGATATGGTGAGATGCCCTACGCCGGCCGATATTAGTTGCATTGCGAGTTCGCTGCCAACTGATCCGCAGCCCACGAGGAGGACGGACTTGCTCGTCAGGGCCAGCGAACCACCGCCGCGGGGTACCAGCGACCCTCGCGACAGCGATCTGACCCTGTAGGGCGTAGCCGTCCACCGTCCGGCCTCGACCTCCGTCTCTGACGCCGGCAATGCACCTCTCGATCGCGTGTACCAGTGAATCGCAAACAGTGTCTCCCCGTCTGGGATCGGAGCCGAGAAGACTAGCCAATACTCTCCGCTCTTCTTCTTGTGCAGCCTCCGAAGCTCGCTACGACTCGTACTGTCCGCTCGGCGGACGGCCCCAAAATACCATGGCAGCAAATCTCCCTGCGTTGCTGGAGCTGGTTCTAGGTCAATCAAACGTACCGCCACCGCCTTCCCTTTGACTGGGCGCGTTCCCCAATCCGCGCCAAGTCGTACCGACAACAGTCGCGGATCGTTCGCCGACCTCCCCACCAAAGCAATCGGCCTTTTCTGGAGGTCCATGCCAGAATTCGGGTGCCGGTGCGGGTGCCTTACCTGCAGACTCTCGGCTCTGTCACCATCCCACACCACGAAGAGTTCTTTCAGTTCTTCTGTCTTCTTACCACACAAGATCTGCCAGTGGTCCTCGAACTCCCGTAACTGCTCCTCCCGGTTATACGCAGGATCCTCGATAAGCCGCGTCAGAAGGAGAACGTGCTCTCTAACGGCGTCCTGGTACGCCAGTTCAGGACGATCGGTATTGACCGCCGTCGATGAGTCGTCGCCGATGCACACCCTTCCCCCGTCGCTATTGCCGTCCGTCAGAACGTGAGCCAGTTTACCCAAGCCATGGCCGCTGACAAGGTCGAACTTCGGCAGGCACAGCAGTTCGTCCGGGAACGTGTGGGAGAGGGTTACCTTTTGTCCCCCAGCACCGAACTTGACCACTATTTTCGATCCGCCCTCCGTCAGCCACGAATCGTGGCCAAGCTCTGCGATGCTTCTCTGAATTAGATCGCTGCTCACGCACCGACAGACGCGGTTACTATTCCCGCACTGGAGTACTTAGCCTTCTCCGTCTTTGAATCTCCGTTCGGCGGTGGCACTTCAAAGTCGTCGCCGAAAAGCTCGTTCAGGATCTCACACTGCTTGCGTTCGTCGCTCAATGCCTCGACCTCGACCAGCTTCTCCTTGAGCCGCTTGAGCTTGTTGTAAAGCTGCGTTCCGGTATCAAAGCTTGAACCGTCGAAGATGTCACGCTTAGGTTCTACTGGAAGATACACTTGAACCCGGTATCTTCCGGGTTCCTCTTCGTCGAAGTATGTAGCGTCCAGTATCGCCTCCACGGTCTTGATTAGCGCCTGCAGATCCTGACGGGCACCCTCAGCGGTGAAGGACGACACAAGTTCGTCCTTCACCATAACCGTGAGCCCAATCGAATAAACCTTCGCTGCTACCGCTTCGCTGAACTGCACGTCGCGCCAGCGCTTCAGATAGCGCACCAGACGCCGGAACTGCGCCAGCACGTCCTTCGCGTCCTCTTTGTCGTAAAGGCTGTCGTCATTGATCCACTTTATTAAGCCATGCGGATCCGCGGGAGACCACTGGCGGTTGTCCTCATCAGAGTTCTTCTTGCCCACGGCGAGGTAGTACTCGTCCCCCGATCGCTTGTAGATGATGAAGTCGATATGGACGTTGTCGCTCGCGTAGTACGCCGTCACGCATGGCTTTTTGATCTTCGCGTTCTTGAATCCTCGGTCTTCAAGTACGTCGAGTGCCGTCTTCTTCGGTGTCACCGGATTCTCCGGCGCGGTTTCATCGTCGATCACGAGAGCCCTATCGATGTCGTGGTCACGCGATATCGGCTTGATCCCTGTATGTGTCTTAAGTGAACCCTGGATGAAGTCGTCGACGACGGGATACCCTGCATCCTTGAACTCAGATTTCACTTCTTTCTTGATGCTGTCGTCGCGCTCTCGCGCCTTCTTGTAAGATGCGGTCTCGCGGCCGAGCTTGATCCTGTCGTGGAACTTGTCGAAGTGAGTCTGGATGCCCATGTGTTCTCCTGTTGCTTGGTTAGTTCGTAGCGCGTCAGGTTAGTTCGGCCTCCCGAGCTTTGCGCCGCGCTGTGCGGCACCGACCGCCCGCAGTGCCCCCTCGATATGTGTTCCGACCTTCGCCACTCGCTCGGCGAGCGTTTGGAGAAGATCCGCGCCCGCGTCTATTTTGCCCGCCCGTTCATAGCCAGTAAGATCGGAGTCAGTAGCCCGTCGAGCGCAATAGTCGCTATGAGACTCAGCCGTAGTCATGCTTCGGCTGCGATCAACCGGCGGCGAACTTGCCCCATGCCCTCGGTCAACGCCACGCGCGCCACTCTCGACCGCGACAACTCGCCGCCTGCCAGCTTGACCAAGTTGTCCAGTTCGTCCCGCTGGTCGCGGGTCAACATAATCGCCATCGGTAAGTTACGCTCCTCTTCAATCAACGCCATTTTAGTGATGCATTATCTCCATACACTCGCGTCCGGTCAATCCCTCTACTCGCGTCGCGTCGCGTCGCGCTCCCACCTGCTGCCGGGGCGCGGGAACAGCCGGGCAGGGGCGGAGTGGGGTGCCGGGGGTCCCTGAGCCGGACGGATCGCCAGTGACAAGGCGATGGCGGGCTGGCCGCGGGACCGAGCAGCCGACGACACGGGCTGCGCCGGACGGGTGCGCGTCGAAACGGCAGCCCGGCAGGCGGCGCGGCGCGGCCCGTGTACCTCGACTGTCAAGCGACATCCAGAATTGACCCCCCGGCGACACTGAAAACTGCCCCCCTGGGAGGCCGCCAGAGGCCCCCCGGTGCAGGCAGGGCTGGGGGCAGCTGCTCGCCTCTGACGGAGGGAGGGCGTAGCCCGACCGTAGTCAGAGGCGCCGCGCCGCCCGAGCGCCCCGCCGCATGTGTTGTAGTTGCTGCCGGTCGCATGTTCATGTGGTCTTCTGCCTCGTGCCGCCGTCAGGCGCCGCCGACAGCCTGAGACCTGCACGTCGCTTCTCCCGCAGCCGGAAGCTCTCTCCGGTGATCATCAGCACGTGACTGTGGTGCAGGAGCCGGTCGAGGATCGCAGTGGCCACCACCGCGTGCCCGAACACCTCGCCCCATTCGCCAACCGAGCGGTTCGACGTGATCAGGATGCTGCCGCGCTCGTAGCGCCTCGACACGAGCTGGAAGAACAGGTGCGCTGCGTGCGGCTCGAACGGCAGGTAGCCAAGCTCGTCGATGATCAGCAGCTTCGGCTTGGCGTAGAAGCTCAGGCGCTCCTCCAAGCGATCATCGCTGTGCGCTTTCACCAGCGCCGCCATCAGCGCTTGGGCGGTGATGAACAGCACCGAGTAGCGCTGCCGGATCGCCTCCCGCCCAAGCGCGATCGCCAGGTGAGTCTTGCCCACCCCTGGCGGGCCCAGCAGCAAGGTGGCGTCCCCGTGTGCGATCCACCGCGACGTCGCCAGCTCCCGCACCTGGCGCTGGTCGATGCTCGGTTGGGCCTTGTAGTCGAAATCGGCCAGTTCGCGGACAGCCGGAAAGTGGGCGATCTTGAACGCCATCTCGATGCGCCGCTCGTCCTTGCGCGACACCTCGCGCTCGATCAGGAACGTGAACGCCTCGCGCAGCGTCATCTCCTTCCCGGCTGCCTCGTCGAGGAGGCTGTCGAGTTGGTCGCGTATACAGGTCAACTGCAGCCGCGTCAGCCAGCCGGTGAGCGTCTCGTGGTCCACAGCACCCACCTCAGAAGCTCCCGCCGGCGACCGCTGCATACTCTTCGAGCGGTCGTAGCAGTTCGGGCTTGCGGCGATCCGCCGCGGCCTCGACCGGTCGCAGACCGCCGTTGATGCCAGCCAGATGCGCACGATCGGTGATCCGCTCGTGCCGACCGCGATGCTCGACGTGATCAGCAACGACATTCGGCCCATGATGAACACGCACCCGACCACCGTAGACCGCCACCCGCACCCGCTCTCCGATCAGCCGCCACGGCACCGAGTAGGCGTTGGTGTCGACCACCACCGCACAGTCGGCGTGCACCGTCCTGACCATGCTGACCGGCGCGGCGTTGGCCGTCCTAGCGGACGACACGCGCCCTCATCATAGCGAACTTGAGGCTGTGTTTGCTGCCGACGGCCGCGCGCTTCGCTGCCTACGAGGCACGACAGGGTAGCGCCTAAGCGCAGTAAGCGCCGCCGCAAGCGGTACCCGTGACCGTGTTCCAGCTTCGACGCTCGCGGTTCCAGCTTCGACGCTGCCCCCGAAAGGACCGCTTAGAACGGCTCCAATCCGGGGGGCTATCCGCCCAATGGTCCCAATGTCCAATCCCTTGGGACTGGAACCAGGACCGGCTTGCGCGCGGGCGGGAGCCCGTGCTCGCCGATCCCAGCGGCACTCGTGACGGCGGTTCTATCTTCGACCAGAACTCGCTGCCGGGATCCGCTGACGCTGCCGTTTCGGGGTCTCTCTGCACATCCTGACGGCCCCCTTCCTGTCGGTAGTCGGGGGATCGATCTTCCTCCCTCCATTTCTCCATTTTTCTGGTCGGTGCCGCCCCGGAGTCCCAGCCCGTCCTGACCGTCTTCTTCTGGCAGTAGCCGGGGGGCGGCCTGGCCAAGCGCCGCCCGTCTCCAATTTTTTCCGGCCCCAGCGGGACCCATCCTCGGCTGGCGGGACCCATCCTCAGAATTTCGCACCCTGATTTTCTGTGTAGACGTAAGCGGGTCCCATCTCTCACTTCCCTGGATTCCCCCCTCCAATTTTCTGCGTGGGCGTAAGCGTGAAAGGTCCCGCGCGTGTGCAGGGGCGGGCGGGAACTGAGCGGGGGTGCGGGGCGGGCCGGGCTCGGGACCCGCGGGCCGGTCGTGGCGGCTGGTGAGGCGTCTGGCGACCCGCCAGCGGGCCGAAGGACGGTGCGTCGAGGCTGACCGAGGGCGCAGCGATGAGTGGCGAGAGCTGATCGGGCAGCGGATGAGCGCCTGAGCGGGCGGGCCGACCGGTCACGCCACCCCTGAGCCGGGCGGCCGGGTGCGGATCGTGGCTGCCGGATGCCTCGTCGAGGGCGAAACCGGGCTGCAGGTAGGTGGCGCACGGTGCCGGCCGGCCATGCGGCGCGTGGCGAGGCTCTTTCTGCGCCGAGTGGAGCGGCTACCGGCGGCCGTCGTGGCTGCCGGTAGCTTGCGCGGCGGGCCGAATCGAGCTGCGAGCGGTGCGCCAGCGCGCTGTACCGCAGTCTGAGCGTCGCCTGGGGCGGCCCGAGACACCACCAGCGACCACCCGCCGGGCACCGAGGCCGGCCACATCGGCAGGAAGCGGACCCGGGCGCGGCGCGACCAGCACCACCACGGGCGGACCTGACCGGGGAGCGCGGAGCGCCGTGCGGCGGATGCGGTCCCCGTGGGTGCTGACTTGCGGAACGCGAGCGAGGGGCGCGGAGGCACCGGGAGCGGAAAGAAGCGCCTGCGGTGGCAGAAACGGCCCGAAAAAAGTTGTGTGCCGCCGCTTGACTATTCTGGAACGACCGTTCATTATAGTAATGACAATTCAGATTGTCAGAAGGTATTCCGAAGAGGCAGCGGGCCGGGCCACCGTGACCAAACGAACGACCCGACCCGCTACCGAGGAGGGAACAGCATGGAAGGCAGATGCCTTTGGATTCAACCCGGCGACGTAGACGGCCCGCTCGACGAGGGCCACGTCGTCACCGCCACCCGCCCGCTCGCCGATTGGTGCCTGCGCGGCAACGCCGGCGGCGAGCCGGTCGCGACCGGCAGCCTGCTCGAAGTGATCGAGACCCGCCCGTGGGGCGCCGCCATGGCGCAGGAGCTGCCGGCGCTGACCGCCGAGGACGAGGCGCACGAGGTCGACCTGTCGCCCGCCGCGATCATGGCCGCAGCCCTTGAGCTTGAAACCGTGGGCCTGTGGGAGTTCGCGGAGGCGCGGGGCTGATGCCGGCGCCGATGATGCCCACGGTCGACAAGGGCAGGGACACGGACGCGGCGCGGCGGCGATGGTTCGCCGACGCGCCGGTCTGCCCCGAGTGCGGCGAACACCGGGTGAGCGTGGGACAGGCTCGGATCGGCTTCTTCGGTCTGAGCGTCACCTACTTCGACCGCTGCGATGCGTGCCTGCCGACCGAGGTCGCGGACTACTCACGGCAGGTGCGGGCCAACCTGTTGGGCGAGCCCGACCGGGAGGCGGCGAGCTGATGGCGGCGAAGGTGAAGCCGGGCGACATCGCTCGCATGACACGGCGGATGCGCGGCGGGATGCTCGTCGCGCACCGCCGGCAGCGCGGGAACACTCGCGTTGCCGACACGGCAGGGACCATCGACATCAGGCGCGACGGGCGCGACGCCTACCGGGTGAGCGCCACATTCACGGGTGGCGGGGTGCATTGGGCGACCACGCGGCGGGATGCCGAGCGGATCGCCGCCAGCGCAGGCCGCTGGTGGCGCCGGCATCAGGACCAATACCTGACCAACCTCGCGAACGTGCAGGACCCGGGCGACCGGATGCCGCGCGGGTGGACTCCCCCCCGGAGGCGCATCTGATGCGCGCCGTGGACGTAGGAGCGACGGTCGGCGCGGACGGGGTGTTTCTTACCCTGCCTGCCGTGCGGGTGCTGGTGAGCCGCGAGAACGCCGAGCGGCTGCGCGATGCGCTGAGCACGGTCCTGCCGGTGCAGATCGACTTGGAGCATGACCCGCGCGTGAGTGACCTGCAGGTGCTGCGCGCGGCGCGGTCGCTGTTGGGCGAGCGCGGCCAGGACACCGAGAATCTGGCGGTTGCCATCGACCACATCGAGCGCGATGCAGCGGCGGGCCGCGCAGCTACCCAAGGCGGGCCGCAGGCTGCCGAGGACCGGGCGCGGCTGTACCTGCTGAACGTGTGGGGCGATGTGGAGCCGGAGCTGTCCGGGCCGTTCAAGGATGAGCGGGACCGGGTAGAGGCGGCGCAGGACTACCGGCGCGCACACGGCCCCGAGGATGGGCTGTTCCGGGTAGACGCGACCGGCAGCGTGAAGGTGGACACGTTCACCGGCGGCGAGCTTGAGCCTGCGCCGCGGCGCTGCGTGCTGTGCCGGTGCACGGCCACGCGCGAGGTCTACGGCTTCGCGGTGTGCGCCTACCACGTCGACCACACCGAGGACGATGCGCCGTGCCCGGACTGCACCAACGGTCCCTGCCCGGCCTGCGAGGCGTGGGCGGATGGTGGGCGCATTCTGAGCGAGGAACAGTGGGCCGCGGCCGTCGATGCCCTGTGCGCGCCGTGCGGCGTGGCGGGCCGGACGCGGGGGATGCACGCGTGACCGGGCTGGTGCCGGTCGACCTGACCGCGAAGCACATCACCGCCGGGGAGCGCGCCGTGGACCGCCGGTTGAGCCGGGAGTGCAACTGCCCCGTGGCGCATTCGCTCGCCGATGCCGGGTTCGCCAACGTGAAGGCGCGAGCGTGCACCTTCACCGCTGGCGACGTGACCGGCTACCTGCATACCAGCGGCAAGCGGCGGCGCTATGTGCTGCCGCCCGAGGCGGTCGCGTTCATCGAGCGCTTTGACGACAACCGCCCCGTCGACCCGATCACGTTCACCGTGGACGCCGACGACTTCGTGGAGGTCTTCTATGAGTGACGGGCTGACCCCGGAGACCGTGGAAGCTCTGCGGCTGAGCAAGGAGAAGGACTTGGCGGCGGCGCGGCTACTGGACCGCGCCGCCGGCTACGTCGATGCCGGCTGGACGCGGAGCACGGATGCCGTGAACGGCCGCGGCGCGCCGGTGCCGCCGTTCTCGAAGCGTGCGCAGTGCTGGTGTGCGCTCGGCGCCGTACGCGCGGCGCTGGTGCGCACCGGCCTCGTCACGCTCTACCAGGATGCCGAGGGCAACCTGCAATACCCCAGGGCGATGACCCCGTTCGCCGCCTCCGCCTACAGCCGCGCGCTGTGTGCGGCGGCGCAGGCGATGGTCGGGCGCACCCCGAAGCACCCGGCCATGTACGCCTCCGTCGTGACGAACTGGAATGACACCGAGGCGATGAGCGGCGAGACCGTGGCGCGCAAGCTGCGCGACGGCGCCGCGCTGATCTGGCGGCGCATCGAGGACGTGCAGCGCGGCATCCGGGTGGCGGGGGCATGCTGAAGGCGGGCGCAGACAGCTACATCGCGAACTCGCCGGCGCCGACGTTCGGGCTGCACCTGACCCGGACCGCCAACGGCATGGCGTACAACGTGCTGCGCGACGACGAGCCGGCGCCGCTGTTCAGCGGCACCCGGCGCGACGTGAGCGTGTGGCTGCGCGGCTACGGCGCCGCGCTCGCCCACCCCGCCATCGTCGATCTCGCGGCCGTCGTCAACGACGAGGACGCCGGCAACGACGTGCTGCTGGACATGGCCATCCGCGTGGCCGAGCTGCCGCCGGGAGGCGCGTCGTGATCCGGGTGGACGAGTACGGCCCGGCGTGGGCGCACGCGATCATCGAGAAGCTGGACGACGGTTGCACCGGTGCCGAGGCCGTGGCGGTTGCCGCCGAGGATCTGCGCAATCAGGCGGACGAGGCGGCACGCAAGGCGAGCGAGCGCGAGGCGCGCGCGGCCGACCTGGAGCCGCTGATGGGCGCGTGGCTGTGCGCCGGTGACATGGTGCGCGAGCACCGCGAGCACGCCGCCGAGCACCGCCAGTACGCGGCCTACCTGCGCACGCTGGCCGGCGAGGTCGAGAAGCTTCGCGGCGAGTTCATCCCGATTGCGAGGTTGTTGCGATGAGCGGCGCGAAAGACGGCTCTCAGACGCGCCGGGGAGCGCGCGGGTGGTGTGGTCCATGCACCATCTACGCCTGCCGGGCGCGCTGGCGCCGCCTCTGGCGCCCGATTTCGTGCCGTAACGGTGCAGGCGCCGGACCGGCAGGCCACGACGATCCTGGTCGCGTATGGGCTGGCGGTCACGGCGTGGCTGATGGGAGGTCCCGCGGACATGACCAGCTTCGCCTTCGTGGTGCTGCTGCCGACGCTGGCCGGCTACGAAGCTTGCCGGCAATGCGCCGACGAGGCTCCCGGAGGGCGGGAGTGACACGCCCCGGCGACCGTGGAAGGCCACACAAGGGCGGGTCCGACTCCCGCCCGGTCGCGACCGCCGCAACCAAGCGGCACTGGGAGGATAGACACGAATGCCGATCACATCGCCACGGCCGCAGCGTCCGTGGTGCCTCGCTTCGCGCAGCCGGTAGCTGCGCCCGACTCGAACACCAGGACCGCGCCCAACGGATTGACAGGATTCCCAGGCGCGGCCCCCGACCGGCCCCGCGTAGGGCCAAGGAGAACCCGTGAACAACCTTAACAGCATTCTCTTGGAAGGGAACCTGTGCCGCGATCCCGAGCTGCGCCACACGCCGAGCGGCACGCCGCTGTGCACGCTCGTCGTGTCGTCCGTGCGCACCTACAAGCTCGAAGGCGAGCGCACCGAGGAAGTGTCGTTCGTTGAGGCCGTGACCGCCGGGAAGCTGGCGACCGTGTGCGCTGAGCACCTGACCAAGGGCCGTGGCGTGCGCCTGGTCGGTCGTATCAAGCAGGAGCGGTGGGAGGACGCGGACGGCAACGCGCGCTCGAAGGTCGTAATCGTGTGCGAGCACGTCGAGTTCCAGCCCCGTCGAGCGGCCGCCGCTCACCGCCCAACCGGGGAGCGGGAGCGCGAGGCCGTCGCCAGCTAGGCGGCGAATGGCACGGCGGCGCGCGTGGGCGCACCCGAAGGGTCAGGTTCGACTCCTGGCCGCCGTCTACCCCGTTTCAAGCCCCCGGCGAAGGGGCACCGAGCGGGGACGGAGGAATCATGTTCTGGACGAGAGTCATGTTCATGGTGCTGTGCGCACTGCTGATGTACTGGTGATGGGTTGCGAAGTGAAGCGCGCGCTGCGCGTGGAGCTGAACACGGCGGGAACGATGGCGGCGCTGGCGTGCGGGCGGGCGGTGATCTGCGTGGCGAAGGTGACGGCGCGTGCCCTGGTACGCGACGCCCTGGTGCAGAGCGCCTACCGCGGTCGCCTGGGAACCACGCCGGTGACGGTGCTGCGCCCGCAACCGGCCGCGCCGACGGTGCAGCCGATACCGGCGGGCACCGAGCTGTCGTGGGCGAGCCCCGGCGGCTGGATGGGGAGGTTGTTGGGGGCCCGCCCGGGAGGGGGGGCGCCGGGGACGCCTGGGATGCCGGGCGGG
>JAPOQB010000307.1 GCA_026710965.1 Deltaproteobacteria bacterium
CCCTAAACCTCCATCTGGTACAGCATCCAGTACACGGCGATGCCGGTCACCGACACGTAGACCCACAAGGGCAGGGTCCAGCGCGCGATGGCGCGGTGCTTGTCGAACCGTTCGCCCAAGGCCCGCACGACGGTGACGAGGACCAGCGGCACGATGGCGGTGGCGAGCACCGTATGGGACACCAGCACCGCGAAGTAGACCAGCCGGATCCAACCCTGGCCCTCGAAAAGGACGGAGCCCACGCTGAAGTGGTAGACGAGATAGGAGATCAGAAACAGCCCCGAGCTGCCTAGCGCGGCCAGCATGCACCGTCTGTGGGCGACGATATTGCGCTGCCGGATGAAGTAGTAGCCGGTCAGGAGCAGGACCGCGCTGACCGAATTGAGCAGCGCGTTCAGGTGAGGGAGTGACGTGACCGGGATCAATGGTAGCGTGGGGGTGACCGGGACGGTGTTTTTGCGTACTCAGGTTCGCATGCGAACAGCCACCGGAATGGTTGTTGCCGGCAAACGCGAAGGCCAGGCGTGGGGGCGGATTCCAACCCGCCCTCGCCCGGCCTTCGCGCTGCCAGGGCTCAAACCAGCTCCGGAATGAGCATCAGGATCAGGAAGACGCAGAGAATCGCCGGGATGATGGCGATCCACCAGATCACGACCTTCTCGAACTTGAGATGCATGAAGTAGATGGCCACCAGCGCGGCCTTCACCGATGCCAACAGCACGAGCCCGGTGGCGATCAGGAGCTTGGGTATCGGCAGGTAGATGATCCCCACCTCCACTACCGTGAGGATGAAGAGCCAACCGAATACGGCGAGGTAGTTGGGCTCCGCGTGCGTTTCGTTATGGGCTGCTGTATCTGCCATGGATGCTCTCCCGTTCCTACAAGAGGTAGACGAAGGTAAAGATCAGGATCCACACGAGGTCGACGAAGTGCCAGTAGAGACCGGCGATCTCCACCACCGAGGCGTTGGCCTGGGTAATCCGGCCGGTCAGGCCGCCCACGAATATGACGATCAGGTAGACAACGCCGCCGAACACGTGCATGCCGTGAAAACCGGTCATGATGTAGAAGGTGTCGCCGAACACCGGCGAGCCGTACTTGTTCGCGGTGATGGTCACGCCCTCATGAATGAGATGGGTCCATTCGTAAGCCTGGCACGCCAGGAACGCCGTCCCTCCCAGGATCGTGAGCAGCATGAACTTTTTGAACTCCTGCATGTTCCCGCGCTTGATGCCGGAAAGGGACAGCACCATGGTCACGCTGCTGCAGATCAGCAGAAACGTCATGAAGGCGGTCAGGTTGACTCCGAGCACCTCGGACGGCACCGGCCAGTCGGCGGCGGCGATGCGCATGATGCCGAAGGTCACGATCAGGGTCCCGAAGGTCATCGCGTCGCCGCAGAGGAAGATCCACATCCCCAGCTTGCCCCAGCTTTCCGGGGTGAGGGGCGACTCCGCGGGCTCCGGATGATGTAACGTCGCTGCGTCGCTCATCTAGCATTCTCCTTTTTTCACGACATGAAGGCGCCCCTGTGCGGGCTCGCGCGTCTTGTGCGCGCGCGTGTAACGATAGACGATCCAACTCACGCACCCGGCCAGGGTGACGTAAGGCATGGCCATCAGGAACACTACGGTCCAGTTGAAGGCCTCCGCGATCCGTTCGGTCTCGGCGGCGAGTCCGTCTCGGGGCCACGGCGCGAAACCCGTGGCTGCGGCGGCCGTCATTGCCGCCGTCCAGGTCGCAAGTCGGTTTTCCATCGGAGCCTTGCGCATGCTCTCAGTACAGGTAGACCAGGCCGTAAAGCACCGGCCATAGCGCCACCACGAACATCCAGTACATGTGACACGTCTCGACGCCCACCGTAGGGCCGGACGCGTACCGTCCCTGCCGCGCGACGGCCCACACCACGCCCACCCAGACCAGCGCTCCGAGAACGTGGAGCCCGTGCAACCCGATGAGGGCGTAGAATGTGGAGCCGTACAGACTGCTCTGCATGGTCAATCCGAACCCGATCAACCGCACCCACTCATACCCCTGGATGCACAGGAACAGCGCCCCCAGGACGCCGGTCGCCAGCAGCCAGCCGCACAGCCGCGCCTGATCCCGAAGTCCGGCCGCCAGGGACGCCCGGTGCATGGCGACGCCGCTGGCGAGCAGCACGAGCGTGTTGAAGCCCGTGATCCAGACCGGCAAGCGCGGCTGAGTCGGCGGCGGCCACACTTCGCTGCTGAGACGCAACACCAGGAACGCGCCGATGAGGCCGGCGAAGAACATCACTTCGGCGCCGATGAACATCATCAGCCCCAGCCTCGCATTGCTGATGGCCGGCTCCGGGCGGGAGGGCGGCGGCGGGCCTCCGCCATAGGCCGACGCCAGCGTCTCCACGCCCCCGCCGCTCAAGACCCTTGCTGTCGCTTCCGTTGCCATCCCCGCCGTCCGTCAGTACACCACCAGGAAAATGACCGTGGCGACGATGTAGCTCACCGCCACCGCGCCGATCACCAATCCCAGGCGGCTGTTCCTCCGCCGGCTCCGGCTGTCCGCCATGGATGCCATATCA
>JAPOQB010000099.1 GCA_026710965.1 Deltaproteobacteria bacterium
CTGGGCGATGCCCAGGGTCTGCCGGTAACCGCTGGAGACGCCGGCGAGCTCCACGATGGGCTGTCCCTCCTCGCTCCATTCGCGGCCTCCGGCATGCCGGTGACTGTGGAGCCGCCCGTGTACGTGGTGGACCCGGTCGGTATGTTTGTGGGAGGTCACCGATCCTCCGGATTCCGGCGGGTCCGAGCACTCAAGGCGAACGGACAGAGGCTTTCCACCACCGTTCGTCCTGAGCGTAGCGCAGCGAAGTCGAAGGACCCCATTTCGAAGGACGCCATCAGATTTTGTACAGCCGCTTGGGATTCTCCGACAGGATCCGGCGCTTGGAGTCGGCCGAGACGTCCTCTCGCGCGAAGAATTCCGGCAGGTCGCCGAAGAACTCCGCCCGCGCCCGTTCGTGCGGATAGTCCGAGGGCCAGACGAGCTTCTCGTCGCCCAGGAGCTGGATGAAAAAGGGCAGGGTCCGTTCCTCGATCTCGAAGGAGAAGTAGACGTTGGGGTCCATCAGGTACTCGCTGGGCTTGCGCTTGAGGTCGCCGGCGCCCTTGCGCTCGAACTGTTCGTCGAGCACGTCCATCAGGTACGGCACCCAGCCGCAGCCCGCCTCCAGATAGGCCACCCGGAGGTTCGGGTATCGGTCGAACACCCCCTGGGAGATCATGCTGGTGGCATGGCTCATGAGCGGGATCACGTGCTTGAGGGCGCGGACCTCCCGGTAGGTGCGCAGCGGGTCGGCGAAGTTGTGGGCGCCCACGAAGCCGCCGTGTACCGCGATCATGGTGTCGAGCTCGTTGGCGGCGGCGTAGATGGGGTCGAACTCCGGGTTGCCGTAGGCCATCAGCGGCGAGGAGATGGACGGCAGGATCGCCCCTACGAAGCCCAACTCGCCGACGCAGCGGCGCAGTTCCGTCACGCACGCGCCGACGTCGTGCACCGGCAGCAGCGCTACTCCGAGGAGGCGGTCGCTCTGGCGCATGAACTTGTCGTGAAGCCAGTCGTTGTAGGCCCGCGCCAGGTCCACGGACCACTCCCCCCGCCTCACCATGCCCACGGCCGCGGCGTTGCTGGGATACAGCACGGTGGCGCTGATGCCGGCCTCGTCCAGGAAGCTCAGCCACATGGCCGCGTCCGGGACGTCCTGCTTGTGCGGGTCGACCACGCCGAACGCCCAGGAATCCTGGGGAAACAGGGAGTAATCCCGGTTGCCCGGGATGCGCCGGAACCGCTCCGGCAGATACTGGGCCATCTCCTTGTCCGGCTCCACCACGTGCCCGTCGCCGTCGATTATGGGGTAGTCCACGTTGATCATCGGTTACTTCCTTTCATTCCGGGAAGATGGCGCCCTTCGACTTCGCTCCGCTGGCGCTCCGCTACGCTCAGGGCGAACGGCTTGAGCGTAGCGCGGCTTCGCTCCGCTACGCCTGTCCTGAGTCTGGTCGAAGGGCTCAGGGCGAACGGCTTGAGCGGAGGTCTCGCAGCCATTGCGCTGAGTTTCCGACGAACTTACCACAGGTTTTGCGAAGCAAAGTCAACCCCGTTCGCCCTGAGCCCTTCGACCAGGCTCAGGACAGGCGTGGCGCAGCAAAGTCGAAGCTCAGCGCAATAGGTGCTCCGATCAAACCGTTCGCCCTGAGCGTAGCGGAGCGAAGTCGAAGGGCGCCAGCTACCGGTAGCGCGCGTGGTGGCCGGCCACCGGCGCCGGGTCCACGGCCTTGAGGGCGTCGGCGGAGCCGCCCAGCGCCGTGACGATGGTGCGGAGGTTGGCGAGCATCATGCCGGTGTACGAATGGTCCGGGTCGCCGGCCTCCCCGGGGAGGTCATCGTCCCGCAGGTTGTCGACGAACGTCGTTCCCGCTTCCCGGGCGATCTGCCGGAGCACTGGGCTGGGGAACACCTCCGACCCGAATACCGCCGGCAACTGCTCCCGCTTCAACTGGTCGATGAGCCGGGCCACCTCCCGGGGACTGGGTTCCGCGAAGCTGGATGGCTGTACCGCGCCGATGACACGGAAACCGTAACGCTTGGCGAAGTAGGGCCACGAGTCGTGATAGGTGAGGAGCCGCCGATTCCGCGGCGGTACGGTGGCCACGGCCGCGGCGGTGGCCTTGTCCAGCGCCTCGAGCTGCTTCAGGTAGCGCTCCGTGTTGGCCTCGTACACGGCCCTGCCCCCGGGGTCCTTCTCGATCAGGGCGTCACGCACCAGGCGCGCGTAGTTCATGACGTGGACGGGGTCGGGCCAGAGGTGGGGGTTGGGATGCCCCTGGTCTTCGGGGAAGCTGAAGTCGAAAAGGTAATCCTGTTCGGCGACGGTGTGGTCGCCCAGCAGCAGCACCGGCGTATCCGCCCGCTTGTTGGCGCGGGCCAGCTTGAGCGTGGGGATCTCCAGGTTGAGGCCGTTGAGGATGATGAGGTCCGCCCGCGCCATGGTCCGGGCCACGGACGGGGCCGGCCGGAAAGTGTGGGAGTTCACGCCTTCCGGCACGATGCCGGCAACCTGTGCGCGATCCCCGGCCACGTTCTCCACGATGCTGGTGATGGGCGCCACGGTGGTGACCACACGAAGGGCCGCGGCCGAAAGCTGGGCCGGTACGGCCAGCATCAACCCGAGCAGCAGCGCCAGCGCCGCACACGTCCCCGCGCCGCGGAGGCCCTGCCACTCTGTGATCCCCGCCCCTGGATTCCCGCTTTCGCGGGAATGTTGTGGAGAGAGACCGGAATGGCGGAGAAGGCGGCCGGAAGGCCGCATTCGAGGTCCGAGTGTCAACTTCATATCCCTATCCCTCCGCCATCCGCGCCGGCTCGTTGGCGCTGACGAGCTGGGTCATGACCAGGTTGGCGTAGAGGCCGTTGGACCGGAGCAGGTCGTCGTGGGTGCCCTGCTCGGCGATGGTGCCCGATTCCAGCACCACGATGCGGTCGGCGTCGCGGATGGTGGACAGCCGGTGGGCGATGACCAGCGTGGTGCGGCCCTGCACCAGCCGGTCCACCGCCTGGTGGATCAGCTCCTCGTTGATGGCGTCGAGATGCGAGGTGGCCTCGTCGAGGATCAGCACGGGGGCGTCCTTGAGCAGTGCCCGGGCGATGGCGATGCGCTGCCGCTGGCCCCCGGAAAGCTGCACCCCGCGCTCGCCCACCACGGTGTCGTAGCCGGCCGGCAGGCGGCTGATGAAACGATGGACGTGGGCCAGCCCGGCGGCTTCCTCCACCTCCTCCTGGGAGGCGTCGGGCCGCCCCAGGCGGATGTTGTCCCGCATAGTGGTGTTGAAGAGATAGGTGTCCTGGGACACCAGCGAGACCTGCTCGCGCAGGTGGTCCAGGGTGAACTCCCGGAGGTCCCGTTCCGCCAGCCGCACGGCGCCGGCGGCGGGGTCCCAGAAACGCAGCAGCATGTGCGCGCAGGTGGTCTTGCCGGCCCCCGAGGGGCCCACCAGCGCCACGGTCTGGCCCGGCTCCACGTCGAGGCACAGGTCCCGCAGCGCCAGCCCGTTGCCGGCGTCGTAGCCGAAGTTCACGTGGTCGAAACGGATGGCCGGCGGGGTGTGGCCGTTGGCCGCGAGCGCCGGCACGCCGGCGCCGTCCCGCACCGGCACCGGCTCGTCCTTCACCTGGAACACGCGGCGGCCCGACTCCAGCGTCTCCATCAGCTCCTTGACCGTGCGGGCGACGTCGGTCACCGGCCCGAAGGCCAGCAGCGCCAGCACGATGGCCAGCGGCAGCAGCGCCCGCTCCATCTCGAGCTGGCCCACCAGCCACACGCCGGTGGTCAGCACCGCCAGGGCGCCGAGGCCGGTCACCGCCTCGTTGAAGCTGGCCTGGAGCGCCTGGTCCTTGTGGAACGCGAGCTGGGTCCTGGCCAGCCGCACGCTGTTGGCCAGGACCGCGGCCACCTGGTGCTTCTCGTGGCCGAAGGCGACCACTTCGCGCATGCCCTGGATGCTGTCCACCAGGTGCGCGTTCATCTGCCCCAGCTCCCGGCGGACGGCGCCGCCCAGCCGGTCCGACCGCTTCTGGGCCAGGAACGGCGACGCCGCCAGCAGCAACAGGAACGGCGCCAGCGCCAGCATCAGCGGCCAGGCCACCGCGCCCAGCACCATCAGAATGCCGGCCGGAATCACCACCGCGATGAAGGCCGGGGTAATGGTATGGGCGAAGAAGAGCTCCACCGTCTCCACGTCGGCGCCGGCGATGCTCGCCAGGTCGCCGGAACGGCGCCGGGTCAGGTAGGCCGGAGCCAGCGGGTCCAGGGTGTTGTAGAAGTCGATGCGCATTTCCGCCAGGAGCTGGTAGGCGAGGTCGTGGGGCAGCCAGCAATCGGCCCAGGCAAGCATGGACGCGAGCCCCACCATGGACCCCAGCAGGATCAACTGGAACGCGATGTCCTCGCCGCGGATGAGCTGCCCCACCAGCAGCGCGCTGGCCGCACCGACCCCCACCACCGACGCCTGGAAGAGCACCCCGGCGGAAAACGAGACCGCGAGCTTGCGGCGGAACGGGCGCACCAGCCCCGCCAGCCGCCGCAGGACCGTGAAGGCCGACAGTGGCGCGCGGGCGGCCACGGTTGGCACGGTCGCGGCCTCGGCGGCTTCCTCGGGCTCGGCCGCCACGGCCGTGGCCGGGGCCTCGCGCTCCGCCAGCGCCTCGGCGTCGCCGGCCTGGGCCTGGGCGGCCATCAGCCGGGCGTAGGTGCCGCCGCCCTCCAGCAGCTCCCGGTGGCCGCCGGTTTCCACCACCCGGCCCCGTTCCAGCACCAGGATGCGGTCCGCGTGGATGACGCTCGACAACCGGTGCGCGATGATCAGGGTGGTGCGCCCCTCCATGAGCTTGCGTAGCGCCTCGTTGATCACCGCCTCGCTCTGGGCGTCCACGCTCGACAGCGCCTCGTCGAGCACCAGGATCGGGGCGTCCTTGAGGATCGCCCGGGCGATGGCGATGCGCTGGCGCTCGCCGCCGGAGAGCCGCACGCCGCGCTCGCCCACGACGGTTTCGTAGCCGTCGGAGAGCCCGGCGATGAACTCGTGGATGTTGGCCGCCCGGGCCGCCGCTTCGATCTCCTCCGGGGTGGCCTCGGGTTTGGCCATGCGCAGGTTGTCGGCGATGGTGCCGTAGAAGAGGTACATGTCCTGGGCCACCACCGCGATGTGGCGGCGCAGGACGGCCAGAGGGATGGCGCGGATGTCCTGGCCGCCCAGGAGGACACGCCCCTGCTGGGGGTCGGCGAAGCGCAGCATCAGCGAGACCAGGGTGGACTTGCCGGCGCCGCTGGGGCCCACGACGCCGAGTTTCTCGCCCGCCCGAAGCTCCAGGGAAACGTCCCGCAGGGCGGGGCGGTTGCCTTCCTGGTATGCGAATCTCACGTCCTCGAACCGGACGGCGGGCTCGAAGCCGGCCCGGGCCGCTGCCTCGGCAGCCGCCGGCTCGCGCACTGTCACCGGGGTCTCCAACAGATCGAAGATGCCCTCGGCCGCGGCCATGGCGTTGATGCCCTGGTGGTAGAGGATCATCAGTTCCCGGATGGGGCGGAAGATCTCCGCGCCCATGATCAGGATCACGATCAGCGAGCGCACCTCCAGCTCGCCGGCGCTGACCTTGAGGGCGCCCCAGCCCAGGGCGCAGGCGGTGCCGCCCAGGATGCCGAAGGTGGCGACCCCGACCGAGACCATGTTGACCGCCAGGACGCCCATGGTCGCGCGGTAGAGATCGCGCGCCCGGGTCGCGAGGTGCTCCCCCTGGGCGCGGCTCCGGCCGAAGATCTTGAGGGTGGCGATGCCCTGGATGCTGTCCAGGAAGTCGGCGCTGAAGGCGCCGTAGGAGGCGCGGCGGCGGCGGCTGCTCTCCCCGGTGAACACCAGGAACAGCGGGGTCTCGAGCAGCGTCACCAGGGCGAAAGCCACGAAGATGAGCCCGATGACGAGGTCGAAGGACGCCATCAGAAAGAAGATCAGCACCGGCGCGATGCCCGCCACCACCATCTGCGGCAGGAACTGGCCGTAGAAGACCTGGAGCCGCTCCACCCCCTCGCCCAGCGACACCAGCACGTCGCCGGTCCGCTCCTGGTTGAAGTGTCCCGGGCCCAGGTCGAGGGCGTGCCGGTAGAGCTTGTCGTGCAAGCCTTCCTTCACCCGGGCGGCGGTCTCCTGGCTCACCAGGTCCCGCAGGTATTGGAACAGCGCGCGCAGCGCGATGAAGCCGGCCACGGCCGCCAGGTAGGGAATGAGGGACGAGAACGCCGCGCCGGTGAGCACCCCGGCGATGATCAGGCCGGAAAAGGCCAGCCGCGAGATGCCGGCGGCCACCGCGCACAGGCCGAGCATCGCGGACGCGGCGATGCGCCCGCGTACCCCGCGGGTATGGGTCAGCAGTCTTCGGTCCAGGTACATGAAGTCATCAGTCTCTCGGTTTCATCACACTAAAAGGTCAACGTCGCGAATACAAGGCGGGCCGGCGGTGAGGCCGGTGGCCGGGTCTACGCGTCCGGTTCACGGCCTGTTTATAGGCGAAAGAAGATATTAGGGCATTCTAACTTTAGGTATTGCATACCAGGGACTAATGAAGTATGGATGCGGAAATTATCTCACCGGAGGGAGACCGTGCAATGACGAAGCGAGCAGTAAGGACCACAATGCTGGTGGC
>JAPOQB010000593.1 GCA_026710965.1 Deltaproteobacteria bacterium
CGGAACGTGTCTGGCGGGCCCTGAGATCCGCGGATACCGAGGGTTCGTAAGCCTCTGAGCTTCGGCTCCGGCTCATCCCTCGCCACTCCATGCGGCCGGCCATCGCCCTCATCTCGCTCAGTCTTCTCTGGACCCTGCTCTGTTTCGTCTTCTACCGTGACCGGGAGCTGATCTTTCAGGCGAGTCTGCCCGTGTGGATCGCTGCGGCGTTGGCCTGGATCGCGTATCGGGCGGTGGCGAGACTGACCGGGCGGCGTCGGCGAAGCGCTGCGGCGCGGCCACGAAAACGCGCCGCGGCCAAGCCCGCCCCCGGCGCTCGCAGAGCCGCCCGGAGATCAGCGGCCAAGCCGCGAAAGCCTTCTTCCTAGCAGATTGTTGAAACTCCCTGCGACATGGGTCGGCGCCCTTCGCGGGGTGAATCTTCCGCGAAGTGAGCCGGGCTACCGGCTGAGCATGTAGTCGATGGACAGCGCTCCGCCGCCGCCGATCAGCAGCGCCAGGGCCATGAGGAACAGTGCCAGGCAGTATTCGATGCCGGTACCCTTGCGGCCGCCGCCCGACAGGAAGAATCCGAACTCCCAGTGGCCCTTGAAGAGAGCCACGGCCGTGAAGATGACCAGGCCTAGCGCCAGAGGACGGACGAGGAAGCCCAGGACCATGGCCGGTACGCTGAGGGCTTCCGTAAGGACGCCGATCACGCCGATCCATACGGGAATGTGATATTTTTCCTTCCAGTTGGTCACCTGACCCTTGAAGCCCCTGCCGCCGAGCCAGCCGAACAGATGCTGGGAGCCGTGGGCAAAGAAGGTGACGGCCAGCCCCAGGCGCAGGATGACAAAAGCCAGGTTCGGCTCCGTTTGGAGAATTGCGTTCATGGCTGACCTTTCGCAAAGGCCGCGTTTTACGCGGCGCCTATCGGATGGCTGGATCCGACGGGGTGTCAGGCAGTTCGTCTTTACCCCGTCTCAAGCAGCCAGGAAACTCCTCATGGCGGCGTGAGCCGTATCGGGATTCACGAAAAAATAACTGTGCCGTTCCCCCTTGAGTTCCACGAAGACCGCGCCGGGAATCTCGGCCGCCAGCACGTCCGCCGCCTGCCGCAGCGAGGTGTCGCTGGTCACGTTGTGTTCCTCTTCGCCCACCAGGATCAGCGTGGGCATGCGGATCTCCTTCAGCCGTTCCTTGACGTCGTGGTTCTGGCGCGCGATGACGTGGCGAAAATATTGCTCCACCGGGTTGAGGTGCGCCATCCGCACCGCGAGGTAGTCTTCCACCCGCTGGGGATGGCGTTCGACGAACTCATCGGTGAATCCCACGAGGATGCCGTGGTCCCGCAGGTAGCGCTGGTAACCCCACTCCACCATCTCCTTGGCGATACGCAGCGGGATGCCCTTGTGCGGGTTGAAGCCGCGGCCCGACGCGCAGATGAGCGCGGAAACCCGGTCCGAATGGTCCAAGGCCATCACCTGGGCCACCGACCCGCCCATGGAATGGCCGCAGACCACGGCGTCGCGGGCGTCCAGGTGCTCCAGCACGGCCGCCGCGTCGTCGGCGAAGTCCTTGACGCTGTACGGCTCCGACGGCCGGTCCGAGCGGCCGGTGCCGCGGTAGTCGTACAGGATCACCTGGTGGTCGCGGGAGAACTCCGGCACCTGGTGGAGCTTCCAGACATCGCCGTGGCAGGCCGTCTCGCTCAGGAACAGCAGCGGCCGGCCGGCCCCGTGGGTTTCGTAGTAAAGTCTGATCCCCTGTCTTTCGATGGTGGGCACGGTCGATACCTCGGGCCGGGCTCAACGCTTCCGTACCGGATAACTCATCGGCGCGATGTCGTCGATGGTCTCGCCCAGGGCGCGCCACTCCGGCACGGATTCCCAAACCGGCTGAGCCCGTTCCTGAATCTGGTTCAGCAACTCCGCCTCGTCGAAACGGGTGGCCCGTCCGCCTTCCAGCAGGGTTTCGCCGTCGATGATGATGGTGTCGATGTCGCTGCCGCTGCCGCCTTCCACCAGGGACTTGATGGGGTCGCGCACGGCGCCGAAGTGGGTCTTGCCCAGGTCGACGATGATCATGTCGGCCCTGGCTCCCGGCGTGAGGCGTCCCAGGTCGTCCCGGCGCAGGGCCTTGGCAGCACCCAGGGTAGCGGCGTTGTACACGTCGTAGGGCTTGCCCGCACGGAAGCTCCCTTCCACGAGCCTGCAGGCGAGTCCCGCAAGGCGCATCTCGTGGACGATGTCCTGGGGGAACGTGTCCGTCCCCAGCACCACGTTGATGCCGCGCTGACGGTAGCCATCGAAGGATTCCAGGGCGATGCCCATCTTGGCGTACTTGTAGGGCGCATGGGCCACGGAGGCGCCGCTGTCCGCCAGCATCGAGAGGTCGTCGCTGTAGGGGTAGTGGCACCAGGAGTGCCGGCCGTGGAAGACACAGTGTCCGAGGATCACCTCATCGCCGAGAAACTCCAGGTCCCGGAGGTACTGGATCGGCGTCACCCCCCGTTGCCGCACGGTGGACTGGAACTCCACGATGTTCATGGCGGTGTGGAGCTGGATGCCGATGCCGAGTTCGCCGGCAATCCGTTTCGTGGCCTGCAGGAGATCCGGCGTACAGGTATCGAGTTGTCCGGGATAGAGCATGGCGCGGATCCGGCCGTTGAAGGCGCCGTCGTGCTTCTTCGCGTAGGCTTCCGCCTCACTCAGGCCGCGCTCGCCGGCCTCCTTGTCCCAGTCCCACTGGATGCGCCCGCGGTCGTCGAGCACGTAGACCGCGCTGCGGTAGCCGGCCCCGAGGTAGGCGCGCACCCCGAGCCCGCCGATCATCTCGGTGAAACCCTCGATCATGGCGCCCCGGGTGCCCACGTCGAGGATAGTGGTGGCGCCGCCGCGCACCGCCGCCCAGACCCCGAACCTGCCCTCGATATCCGCCCGGGGGGGTAATCCCATGCCCTTGGCGCCGCGCCGGGTGGCGCCGTAGGAGAGGAAGTTCATGCCCAGGTAGTCCGCCTTGCTGGCGTCGTTCAGCATGACGTGGCGGGCGTTGGTGCCCGCGTGGATGTGGCAGTTGATGAGCCCCGGGCTGACGAGCCGGCCGCGGGCGTCGACGGTGCGATCCACCGGCCCGTCGAAGTCGTAGCCCACGTGGACGATGCGGTCATCCTCGTAGACCACCACGCCCTCGGGCAATAGTTCATGGCCACGGCCGTCGTAGCCGACCACCCAGCCGCCTTGAATGAGCGTCTTCATAGGTTTACCTCGCGGTGTCGTCCCGCTGTCCTGTACTCGAAGCGCGGCGGCCTGTCAAATCGCCGGAGAGCCGGGCGGCGAGGTTGGTCAGCCGGCGGGTCGACCGGACGTTTCGCACCGCCATGGTCAGGGCCCGGGGTTGTCCGATGATGACCACCAGCCGCTTGCCGCGGGTCACCGCCGTGTAGAGCAGGTTGCGCTGAAGCAACAGGTAGTGCTGCATCGCCAGGGGAATCACCACCGCCGGGTACTCGGAACCCTGGCTCTTGTGCACGGACGTGGCATAGGCCAGCGAAATCTCGTCCAGCTCGCCGAACTCGTAGAGCACCATCCGGTCGTCGAAGGCGACGTGTAGTTGTCCCTCGTCCAGATCCACCCGGGACACCTGCCCGATGTCGCCGTTGAACACGTCCTTGTCATAGTCGTTGACGGTCTGGATGATCTTGTCCCGGGGTGCGTAGTTCCAGCCGAAGCGGCTCACTTGCGGCTCCGCGCCGGCGTTGAGCCGCTTCTGCAATTCCACGTTGAGTGAGTGTGTCCCGAGGCTGCCGCGGTTCATGGGGGTCAGTACCTGGATGTCCCGGATCGGGTTCAGGCCGAATCGTTTGGGGATGCGTTCGGTGACCACCTGAAAGAGCTTGTCGTAGATATCCTCGGGGGATTCCGCCGGGATGAAGTAGAAGTCCTGCAAGCCGGCGCCGTCCGGGGTCTCGACAGCCTGGCCCGCGTTGATACGGTGGGCGTTGACCACGATGCTGGAGGTGGCCGCCTGCCGGAAAATCTCGGTGAGCCGCACCGTTGGCACCCGTCCGGAGTCGATGACGTCCTGCAGCACCGCCCCCGGTCCCACGGAGGGGAGCTGGTCCACATCCCCCACCAACAGCACCGCCGCGTGGGAGGGCACGGCCTTCAGGAGCTGGTTCATCAGCAGGATGTCCACCATCGACATCTCGTCGACGATCAACAGATCCAGGTCCAGGGGGTCGGTTTCGTCCTTGCGGAACCCTCCGTGCCGGGGATCGAACTCCAGCAGGCGGTGGATGGTCCTGGCCTCGGCATGGGTCGACTCCGAAAGCCGTTTGGCGGCGCGTCCGGTGGGGGCGCACAAAAGCGCCCGGGTGCCGCGCTGCTCCACCAGCTTGAGGATGCTGTTGACGATGGTGGTCTTGCCGACCCCGGGCCCCCCGGTCAACACCGTGACCTTGCCCTTCAGCATCGTGTCCACCGCTTCGCGCTGGGAGGTGGAAAGGCTGAGGCCGGTGAGGGCTTCGACCCAGGGTATGGCCCGGTTGCCGTCGACCGTGCCCCAGGGCGGGGGACCCTCAAGCAACCGCCGGAGATGGCCGGCAACGCCGGCCTCGGCCCGATAGAGCGGCGCCAGGAAGAGCGCCCGATGACCTCCCAGCGGCTCGCTCATGAGGTTTTCGGCCGCCACCTCGAGCCCGATGGCTTCTTCGACCGCCGCGGACGGGACCTGCAGGAGCTCCACCGTACGCTCCACCAGGTCCTCCCGCTCCGCCGCGCAATGCCCTTCCGATGACCGTTCCCACAGGACGTGGTGCAGCGCGGCCCGGATCCGGATCAGCGAGTCGGATGGGATGCCGAGCTTCCCGGCGATGGTATCCGCCGTGGTGAAGCCGATGCCACTGATGTCCAGCGCCAGGCGGTAGGGGTTTTCCCGGATGCGGCCGATGGCCTCGGCGCCGTACACCCGGTAGATGCGGGCGGCCCGGGCGCTGCCGATGCCGTGGGAGTGCAGGAATACCATGATTTCCCGCACCGCCTTCTGCTCGCGCCACGCCTCGGTGACCCGGGCCTGGCGTTTGACGCCGATCCCTTCCAGGGTCCGGAGACGGTCCGGGGTGTGTTCGATCACGTCGAACACGTCGGCGCCGAAGGACTTGACCAGTTGGTGCGCGAAGTGCGGGCCGATGCCCTTGATGAGGCCGGACCCCAGGTATTTCTCAACGCCTTCGAGGGTTGTCGGGGGGATCACCTGCAATGCCGTGGCGCGGAACTGAAGGCCGTAGTTGGCATCGTTCACCCAGGCGCCCCGGCAATCGAGCTGTTCGCCGGGGTTGACCGCCGCGGCGTTGCCCACCACCGTCATCAGGTCCCGGTGGCCGCGCGCCTTGACCTGCAGGACGCAAAAGCCCGTGTCCTCGCTGTGGAAGGTGACCCGTTCCACGAGGCCCTGCAACGACTCCGTCTGAAGCTCCGGCTGCTTCGCTGCCTTCTCCAACATCGGATCGCGTTCGGTGAAACGGGCCGGGCTTGCCTCGCCCGCTCCGGTTCGGTCATGGACCCTTCAGCTCATCCTCCTCGCTTGCCGCCGAACAGTTTCAACGTCCGGTCGATGAGGTCGCGGATCGGATCCTTGGGCTCCCCCTCCTCGGGCTTCTTGCCGCTCTTCTTGTCACCCTTGTCGTTCACGCCCGGCAGCAAGTCCAGCAGCCCCTGCACGCCCCTGCCCACGCTTTTCTCCAGCAGTGTCTGGATGAGCTTGAGGCGCGGCTGGAGCTTTACCTTCGGAAGGGTTCCCCTGAGGGTGAAGGGCACCGCGAGCTGTCCCTTGTCGTTGGTGATGGGAGTCAGCCGCGAGCCCGGGAACAGGTCTGAAGAGAGGTCCTCCGACAGGGTGAGCACGCCGTCAAGGTCGGTGGCTCCGTCCAGGGCCACCGAGCCCTTTCCGCCAATATCGTAGTCCCGGGCCTTCAGGGTGATCTCCTCCACCACGATCCTGCCGTTCACCGCTTCCACCCGGGCATCGATCTGGTCGAACGCCGTGGTTTCCTGCTTGAAGATGTGCGGATACTTGTCCTTGATGTCGCCTCTGAACAGCGACGTCAGCCCCCGGACCCCGGTCGTGCCCCGCAGCGCCCGCTCGGCCAGGTTGAAGTCCAGGATCCGGCCTTCGACGACCGCCGCACTTCCCGTTCCCGCGAGCGTGGGCTTGATGGCCTCCCAGTTCCGGCCTTGTCCGGTCACCTTGAGATCCGCGTCGATGGTTCCCTCCACGTCGGGGAAACCGGCGATCCCCGCGACGGACTCCCGGATGTCGACACCTCGCAGCCGAGCCGCGACCTCGAAGCGGGGGGACGCACCCCCGAGCCGCATGCCGCCGTTGGCATCCAGCGACCCTCCGAGGGTCTTCAGTCGAAGGCGCTCCATCGCCACCCGCGGCCCGCTGACCTTGTACCGTGCCGTCAGGTCGGCAACGTCGAAGCCCAGGAGCTTCCCCCGGGCGGAGGTGAGATCGCCCTCCAGGAACAGGCCGGCCGGCCACGCCAGACGGCCCGCGCCGCGAGCGTGCTCCAGCACCGCGTCGCCGGGCTGGAGCCGGAGGTCCGCCAAACGGAGGGAAGGGGAGGCCAGCCGATAGGTCAACGTGAACGGCACGAAACTCTCCACCGCGGCCTTGCCGGTCAGCCGGGTTTGGCCGATACGAAGCGACAACTGCCGGAACCTCGCGCCGAGATTGGAGAACTCGACGGCCGCCGATACCTCCTCCAGGGGCGCCTCCAGAGCCGGCACCTTGAAGGATGTCTTCAACAGGTTCGCCGTTCCGTGGATGCGCGGAGACGCATCGTCGCCCTCCTTGACCGTGACCTCGGCGGTGGCGGCGACACGGCCGGACAGCCTGTAGACGGCCAGCAACGGCACCCAGCGGTCCCAGCCGCGTATCTCCGTGCCGGCCATCTTCAGGCTGAGATCCAGCGCCGCCGGGCCGCCCAGCTCCAGCTCTCCCTGGCCGCTGAACTTCACCTTGTCCAGGGTCACGGCGAGACGCCTGGCGACAACACCCTCGGACGTCGCGCGGGCATCGGCTTCGAGCCGTAGCGCCGTGCCGCGAGGCTTGTTCAGTACATCGCCGTATTTCAAGCCGCTGTCGGTGAGCTCCAGAGTCCCGGTCAGCTTCAGCTCCTCCAGGCTTCCCTTGAGCGAGAGTCCCCGGCTTTGCAGGGTGCCGGTAAGGTCAAGAGCGTCGGGCCAAGCCTCCTCCATCTTTGGGAACGCGCGCCGCAGGGCATCCCATTTCAGGGTGGTAATGTCCACGGACCCGTCCACCGGAATGCTCGACACCCTTGGTGCGGGCCCTGCCGGCCCTACCAGCCCGTCGTAGCGCACGTTCTGCCGGTCCGACAGGAAAGCCGCGGCCAGCGATACCTTGAAGGGCCGGTCCAGGCGCAGGTCGTCGACGCTCAGGTCCCATTTTTCGAGTTTCCAGTACTGACGCTGCTTCTCGTCACGGTAGTCGAGACTGCCTTGGGAGATCTCGACACGGGCCACCGCGAGCTCGACGCCAAGGCCGGATGTCTCTCCGGGTGCCGGGGGCGGCTCGGAGGGTTGGCCGGCGGCGTAGGCCCTGGATAACCCGGGGAAGCCGCTGCGCATCGCGGAACCGACCCCGGCGTCGGGCAGGCCCAGGCCGTGAAGGTTGTAGGCGCCTTGCGCGTTGCGGATGATCCGGACCGCCGGCCGGTGAAGCACGACCCGGGTGACGGTGATCCGTCGCTGCAGGGGGCGAATCCGGAGATTGACCTGGATGTCGTCGGCCTGAAGGAAGGGGCCGGGACCGAACGCGGGATCGTCGGCGA
>JAPOQB010000613.1 GCA_026710965.1 Deltaproteobacteria bacterium
TGTTGGAGTAGCCGAAGTCCGATCCGGGAGTGTAGTCGGCCGAGGCTACTTGTCCTAGCAGACCGACCATAAAGCAGGCTGATGAAACGATGACGGATGTACGCTTTACCAAGGTTCCCCTCCCTCATATTGTTTACCACCCATACCAGGAAAATGCCCAGTCGCAGTATTACACACTATCGCATTCAGGGGCGTTTAGTGTGTGCAAACAAGACACAATAGTATTTTTATGGTGTTCCAACGTCGAAAATGGAAAATGGGGCGAGAATGCGGCACGCCGAGCTTCTGAAAACCTTCGCGCGGCGCATCAGCGACGGAAAAGCCACCGGACCCTAACGCTGGCGCGCCAGTCCTCGACTCTACCCGAGCACAGGGAGGCGAGCGCTTGGGCGGGCAAGGGAACTGACGCGCTGGGGCTTTTGGGTCCGGTCGATCCGGACTCTTTCAAGGCGGTGCTCGAAGGCAAGGTGCCGGACGGCCCGCAGCTGGGCAAGAGGGGCCGGGACGGAGAGATGCACCACCGGCCGGGACGAGACGTTACGCTGTCTGCGCCCAAGTCGGTGTCGCTCATGGCGCTGGTCGGAGGGGACGAGCGGATCGTCGCCGCTCACGACAGGGCGGTAACACGCACCCTCGCCTGGGGCGAGCGCAACGCCATCGAAACCGGCATGCAGGACAGGGTGAGCGGCGCGATGGTCCACGCCCGGGGGCCAGAAGATGGTGGCCGCAACCTTCCGCCACAACACCTCCCGCAACCTCGACCCGCAGCTCCATACCCATGCGG
The DNA here is from genome assembly GCA_026710965.1 of Deltaproteobacteria bacterium. Classification (GTDB taxonomy): domain Bacteria; phylum Desulfobacterota; class Binatia; order UBA9968; family JAJDTQ01; genus JAJDTQ01. The sequence continues at coordinate 785 of JAPOQB010000613.1, forward strand.
TGGTGGCGAACATGGTCCAGGGCGAGGACGGGAAGTGGATGACGGTGGTCAACGACGGGCTCTACCGGAACAAGATGGCGATCGGCGCGGTCTACCGGGCCGAGCTTGCCCGGGATCTCAAGGACCTGGGGTACGGGATCGAGAAGACGCACGCGGACGGCAGGTTCGAGATCTCGGGAGTGTCACGGGAGGTAGTGGAGGGGTTCTCGGCGCGGCGGGCGGAGATAGAGGCGGCGATGCTGGCGTGGGATGAGGGCGCCCCGCTGGAGAATCCGAAGCTCGCGGACCGCGCGGCGTTGATGACGCGGGCCGCGAAGCTGACGTGGACAAGGTAGAGCTTCGGCGGAGTTGGGAGCGCCAGGCGGCGGAGTTTGGGTTCTCGGCCGACGCCGTGCGTGCGAAGGCAAGGCCAGCGGGGCGGGAACTGTCCTTGCCGAACCTGTTCTCAGACCGGGGAGAGCGCGGGGCGGAGGCCGCCGCCTGGGCGGTGGCGCACCTTTCCGAGCGTCAGGCGGTGTTCTCTCATGGGAATCTTCTTGCAGCGGCGCTGGCGCGGGAGCCGGGGGCGGTGACGGCCGCAGCGGCGGAGCGGGCCATAGCCGAACTCGAACAAGAAGGAGAACTCCACGGGGCAAGAGACCCCGAGCGCGGCCGGCACTGGACCACGGACGCGGCAATGGCGCGGGAGTCGGAGGCCATCGCGCTGATGAAGGCGGGTCAGGGCGCCGAAAAGACGATCATGCGGGGCTGGATCGCGGAGACGAAGCTCCACGGCGGGCGTCTCAACGAGGGCCAGAAGGAAGCGGTGAAGCTGATCCTCTCGTCGAAGGACCGGGTGTTGGGGGTGCAGGGCTACGCCGGCACGGGCAAGACGACGATGCTGAA
>JAPOQB010000118.1 GCA_026710965.1 Deltaproteobacteria bacterium
AGGTACGGCAGCCACCCCGCGCTCAGCTCGATGATGCCCCAGCGCAGCTTGGGGAAGCGGTCGGGCAGGTTCGACATGATCAGCAAGTGGAACGCGGCCAGCCCGACGAACTTGTTCCGCTGGTAGCCGCACAGGGGCTGTCCCCAGACCCGGTCCATGTCCGGGCTGTTGGTGCCCGAGTGGACGCACACGGGCATGTCGAGGTCGCTGGCCTCCTCGTACATCGGGAAGAAGTCGGGATCGTTGATCAGCCGGTTACGGTAGTCGAGCCCGGAGGTGTTCACCGCCACCGCGCCGTGGTCCCGGGCGAAACGCATCTGCCGGCGCGCTTCCGGGATGTCGCTCAGCGGCACCACGCAGGCCCAGCGGAAGCGGCCGTGGCCCCGCGAGTGGATGTCGGCCATCCAGCGGTTGTAGCTCCAGCAGAGGGCGTTCTCCACCGCCGGCCGGTCCGTGAGCGGGTGTACCCACAGGGTGGGGAAGAGCACCTGGGTGTCGGTGCCGAGTTCGTCCATGTGCGCCACCCGGGCATCCACGTCCAGCATGTACTTGGCCTTGAGGTCCAGCGGGACGTTGCCGATGAAGGTGCCGGTGATGGCGTCGCTCCGGGTCCCGCCCCCCGGCCACGGCGTGCCCACCTTGTTGTCCCCGATGATCCAGGACTTGAGCGTTTCCCCGTTCTCCAGCCTCTCGTAGACCACCCCGGGCTTGTATTCGCGCTCCGAGGGAGCGAAGTACTCCCAGGTTTCGTCAATTTCCACGACGTGGGCGTCGGCGTCAATGATCGGCATGGTTTCCTCCCGGCTTGCAGGCCTGGCCCGTTCTGGACGCGTGATGCGGCGTTCAGTTCGCCACAATCGCGGGTTCCTGTCAAATTAGGAAACAGGGCGAGGATACGAGGGGAAACGCAATGACGACGTTTGAAGCAATTCGTGCGCTGTGCCTCCACGTGCTGTTCGTACTGGTGTTGACGCTGCCCCTGGCAGGGTGCGGCGACGGGGCGGAGGAGCTGTTCGAGACCGCGCGGTTCGAGGAGGTGCAGAACAACCGGGAGCATGCGGGCAAGCTTTACAACCGCATCCTGCGCGATCATCCGGACAGCCCGTTCGCGGCCAGGGCGAAGGAACGGTTGGCTGCGATGGAACAGGGTCGTTAAGTTTGGTCCGGTTTGATTGTGGGCCGTGTCGCTTGGGAGTATAGTTGTACGCAGTCACGGCAGGCTTTATGGGGGTGGTCTCATGATCCGAGTTGTCATCGCGATTGCGGCTTTGTTCACGCTGGCGCCGTGGATGACCCCGGTGCTGGCGGGCGCGGCGTCACCCGATGCGCTGTTGTCCGATGCCGACCGGCGTCATCAGGAACAGGCGCTTCAGAACGCGCTCGAGTTCAACAGGACCGGCGAGGCCGAGTCCTGGGAGAACGCGGCCACCGGTCACCACGGCCGTGTCACGCCGACGCTCACCTACCGCAATTCGGCGGGCCAGGATTGCCGCAAGTTCGAACGCCAGCTCACCATCGACGGCAGACAGGCCGAGGCCTGGGGCACGCGCTGCCGCACCGTGGCCGGCGTTTGGCTTGAGCCGTTGCCGCCAGGGCCGGTGTACACGCGCCGGCACCAGGGCCCTCGACGCCACGACCCGTATTTTCGGCCCTATCTGTATTACCCGCCGCTGGCCTTCCACCTGTTCTACGAGATCGAGCGTCACCGGCCGCACCGCCACTACCGGCCTCACCGCCGCCACCGGCCTGATCGCCACTACCGGCCTCATCGCCACCACCGCCCCCACGGACGTGACCGGGCTCACCGTCGTGACCGGCCGCACCGCCGTGATCGGCGTTAGCGTCCCGAGGCGCGGTTCAGGGAGCGGAAGGGAGCCTCAGGGACGTCCGTCGTCGCGGCGGTTCCCCAGGACGGCGTAGAGCGGGTCTCCGCCGGCGCCCTCGGCGAGAGGGATCACCGAACGTACGCGCTGCCAGTTGCCGGCTTCAGCCAGGTAGGATTCCACGAGTTGCTGTTGCCCCGGCCCGGTCAGCCGGTGCCAGATGGCCACCGCCTTGGTGGGAAAGCACCGGTTGGAGAAAGTGACGACCAGCGGCGCGCCCGGGGTCAACACGCGGCCGATGTCGCGGATCACCTCCACCGGCCTCACCAGGTAGTCCACGGAGACGCAAATGCAAGCGGCATCGAACTCGCCGTCGGCGTAGGGCAGGGCGGCGTGGTCGTTCAGGTTGTGCACGGCGTAGCCGTGGAGGCGGGGATTGGCCTGGAGCTCCTGTTCGTTCATCCCCAGCCCCTCGACTCTACCGAAGGTCATCTCCGGCGGCAGGTGGCTGATCCAGCTACTCATGAGATCGAGGATCGCACCTCCGGCGGGCAGCGTCTCGCGGTAAAGTTGCGTGACCGCGGCGATGGCCCGGTCATCGATGTGGGTCACCAGCCGGGGCTCCTGGTAGAATTCCTCGTCGGCCGACTCGTCCATGCGGGCGAACGCCTGCGGCGGCAGTGGGTGGGTGATCATGTCACGGTCCTGGGTTTTGCAATGGCGTCCGTCGAAATGGCGTCCTTCGACTTCGCTTCGCTACGCTCAGGACGAACGGTTCGGGAAAGGGTCTCTCCGTTCGTCCTGCGCCCTTCGAAATGACCTCCTTCGACTTCGCTCGCCCTTCGACGGGCTCAGGACTCGTCACGCTCAGGATGAACGGAAACTATCGTCGAAACCGTTCGTCCTGAGCGTAGCGCAGCGAAGTCGAAGGGCGCATTCTCAAAGCAGGCATTCCAATTATTAATAATCGGGATTTCTCAATATAGTAGGGTTGCCGTTCGAGGTTTACAAACGCGACCGCGGGAGGGGTCATGAGCAACGACGATCGACAGGTCATATTCTCGCTCATCGGGGTGGGCAAGATCCATCCCCCCAAGCGGCAGGTGCTCAAGGACATCTACCTGTCGTTCTTTTACGGCGCCAAGATCGGCGTCCTGGGCCTCAACGGCTCGGGCAAGAGCACCTTGCTCAGGATCATCGCGGGGGTGGAGCGGGAGTATCTGGGAGAGATTACGTTTTCCAAGGGCTATTCCGTGGGGCTGCTGGAGCAGGAGCCGGAAATGGATCCGGAGAAGACCGTGAAGGAGGTGGTGGAGGAGGGCTGCGCCCGGATGATGGGGCTGCTGGCGGAGTACGAGGCCGTCAGCATCAGGTTCGGCGAGGACCTGAGCGCGGACGAAATGGAGGCCCTGCTGGAGCAGCAGGCGAAGCTCCAGGACGAGATCGAGGCGGGCAACGGCTGGGAGCTCGAGAGCCAGTTGGAAGTGGCCATGGACGCGCTCCGCTGCCCGCCGGCGGAGACGAAGGTCGACGTGCTCTCGGGGGGCGAGCGCCGGCGGGTGGCCTTGTGCCGGCTGTTGATCCAGGAGCCCGACATCCTGTTGCTGGACGAGCCCACCAATCATCTGGACGCCGAGTCGGTGCAGTGGCTGGAGCAGCACTTAAAGCGCTACCAGGGCACGGTCATCGCGGTGACCCACGACCGCTATTTCCTGGACAACGTCGCCGGCTGGATCCTGGAGCTGGACCGCGGCCACGGCATTCCCTTCGAGGGGAACTACTCCTCGTGGCTGGAACAGAAGCAGGCGCGTCTGGACAAGGAAGAGAAGACCGCATCCCGGCGGCGCAAGACCCTGGAGCGGGAGCTGGAGTGGATACGCCTCTCGCCCAGGGCGCGGCAGGCCAAGGGCAAGGCCCGGCTCACGCGCTACGAGCAGTTGCTGGGCCAGGAGCAGGAGGGTGCCCAGGAAGACCTGGAGATCTACATTCCGCCGGGGCCGCGCCTGGGCGACGTGGTGCTCCAGGCCGAGGGGCTCTCCCATGCCTTCGGCGACCGGCTGTTGTTCGAGGATCTGAGCTTCATCATGCCGCCGGGCGCCATCGTCGGGGTCATCGGCCCCAACGGCTCCGGCAAGACCACGCTCCTGCGGGTCGTCACCGGCGGCGTCGAGGGCCAGTCCGGCTCGTTCCGCATCGGCGAGACCGTCAAGGTCGGCTACGTGGACCAGAACCGCACCCTGAACGACGAGCACACGGTGTGGGAGGCCATATCCGACGGGCAGGACCAGGTCGTGCTGGGAAAGCGCGAGGTCAACTCCCGGGCCTACGTGGGCCGGTTCAACTTCTCGGGCCAGGATCAGCAGAAGAAGGTGGGGGACCTCTCGGGGGGCGAGCGCAACCGCGTCCACCTGGCCCGCATGCTGAAGGAGGAAGCGAATCTGCTGCTGCTGGACGAGCCCACCAACGACCTCGACGTCAACACCATGCGGGCGCTGGAGGACGGGCTGGTGGAGTTCGCGGGATCCTGCGTCGTGGTGAGCCACGACCGCTGGTTCCTGGACCGCATCGCCACCCACATCCTGGCCTTCGAGGGCGACAGCCAGGTGGTCTGGTTCGAGGGCAACTACAGCGACTACGAGGCGGACCGGCGGCGGCGCCTCGGCAAGGAAGCCGACCAGCCGCACCGCATGCGGTATCGGAGATTGACCAGGGACTGAGGCCTGTCCGGCTCCGTCATTCCGGCGAAAGCCGGGATCCGGAGCCTTTCTGAACTCTTCTGGATTCCGGCTTTCGCCGGAATGACGGAGCCGGGCGTCGGCGGGCTATTTCTTACCCGCCCGCTGCCTTCACGAAATCCGACAGCCGCTCCCCGATCATGATGCAGGTGACGTTGGTGTTGGCGTGCACCACGGTGGGCATGATGGAGGCGTCGGCCACCCAGAGGTTGTCCATGCCGTGCACCTTGAGGTTCTGATCCACCACCGCCTCGGGGTTGGACGCCGGCGCCATCAGGCAGGTGCCGACGCCGTGGTGGTAGCTGTCGTAGGTGGCCCGGGCGTACTGCGCCCAGTCCTCGCTGGGGGTGGGCGTCAGCAACTCGCCGTAGAGCTCGCGCATGGCCGGGGTCTCGGTGATCTCCTTGATGAACGTCATGGCCTTGGTCATGGACTCGATGTCCTGCGGGTCCTCCAGCATGGCGGACTCGATCACCGGAAACTCGCGCGGATCGCTGCTCTGGAGGTAGAGGCGGCCACGGCTCATCTGCTCCAGCATCGACGCCGACAGCGGGATGGTGGGCTTGATGCCTTCGATCTGGGTCGGCGGCCTGAGCGAGATGTGGAAGTTGGAGCAGTCCCGGTCCGCGTGGCTCTTGTAGATGTAGCGGATGCGCGGAATGATCCAGTCGGCGTCGAAATCCTCCTTGCACTCGAAGGTCATGAACACCACCGCGTGGTCCTGGTAGTTCCGGCCCACGCCGGGCATGTCCTTGACCACCTGGATGCCCACTTTCTTGAGGTCCTCGGCGCGGCCGATGCCCGAGAGCATGAGGAGTTGGGCCGAGTAGTAGACCCCGGCGCTCACCACCACCTGGTTGCCGGAAGCGGTCTCCTGACGGCCGTCCTTCTCGTAGCGCACGCCCGTCACGCGGTTGCCGGAGACGTCCAGACGGGTGACTTGGGCCTCGGACACGATGGTGAGGTTCTCCCGGCCGCGGGCCGGGTCGAGGTAGGCCACCACCGTGGACTGCCGCTTGCCGTCCTTGATGCTGAAGGGCGGGTGCCCGACGCCCTCCGGGTCGGGGATGTTGGTGTCCTCCAGCAGCGGCAGGCCCTTCTGCTGGCCAGCCTCGATGAACGCCTGGACCGGGTCGGCGGCGTTGGGGGTTTCGAAGGTGAAGGGGCGCTTCACGTACAGCGGCCCGTCGTTGCCGTGGATGGGACTGTCCGGGAAGTCCTGGTCCGATTCCAGCCGCTTGAGAATGGGCAGGACATTTTCCCAGGACCAGTCCGGGTTGCCGGCGGCCACCCAGTTGTCCATGTCGGCCTTCATGGGCCGGGGCGCGGCCATGACGTTCACCGACGAACCGCCGCCCATGATCCTGCCGGCGAGCTTGTAGCAGATGCTGCCGTCCACATCCCGGGGGCTGGGGTACATCGCCAGGTAGTCGGTCTCCATCAGCAGGCGGACCTGGTTCTTGGCCTCGGCCACCATCTCGGGAATGGGCCGGGGGTCGGGCCCCGCTTCCAGCAGCAGCACCTTGCGCCCGGGGTCCTCGGAGAGGCGGCTGGCCGCGGCGCAACCCGCCGAGCCCCCGCCGATGATGATGACGTCGTATTGTTCAGCCATGGAACCTGTCCTTTCGTTGTGCGGCCGCACGGCTTCAGGGGCCTGTGGAGGCCGTCGGTGCGGCGCGGGCGCGGCGGGTTCGAAACCCGCCCCTACACAGCCCGCTAGGCCTTGGCGGCCTGGTCGTCCAGTGCTTTGGTCAGGCGCTTTCTGAACTCTTCCAGGATGAGCGAGGTGGTGGCGCGCAGGATCATGTCGCCGACGATAGCCAGGCGTCCCTTGATCTCTACCTGCGCCTTGTACTTGAGCTCGGTGCAGTTCTCCCGGGGCTCTGCCATGATGGCGTCCACGCCGGCGATGACCGTGCTCTTGGTCACCGAGTCGTTGCCCTCGATCTTCACGGTAAGGGCTTCCTTGGGGTTGCTGTCGGTGATGGTGGAACGGAAATTGAACTTGCCCGACATGGGCCCCACCTTGGCGCTGATGACGCCGTCGAAGGTGGTGTCGTCGATCCTGTCGACGGAGTCGAGCCCCGGCATGCAGTCCGAGAACTTGTCGATGTCCAGCACGAAGTCCCACACGGCGTCTCTCGGATGCTCTACGGTAATGGTGCCCTCGAAGTTCATGGCGGCTCCCGGCGGCGAGGTTGAGTTGGGAGGGGTATAGCGGTTTCGGTTGTGCCGATCAACCGAGTGGATACCCGGCTCCCGGCGGTCGTCCAGGATGGCGCCCTTCGACTTCGCTCCGCTGGCGCTCCGCTACGCTCAGGACGAACGGATGGGGCGTCCTTGGACTTCGCTCCGCTACGCTCAGGACGAACGGTCGGCGCCCCGCTCTGCAATACTCAGGACGAACGGTCGTGGCCCGGTTCCCCGTTCGTCCTGAGCGTAGCGGAGCGCCAGCGGAGCGAAGTCGAAGGGCGCCATCCATCGGCTGGTTACGAATCCGTCCGGCGTGCTACACGTGAGGGTCATGGACATCGCCATTGTCTATGCTCTCGGGACGGCGTTTTTCCTGGCCTTGAGGGACATATTCGGCCGCATGGCCACGCACGATATCGATCCGGTGCTGGGCACGGCGGCCACGGCGCTCACCGGCCTGGTGGTGCTGACGGCCGCCGCCTTTCTCAACGGCGACCTCCAGGCGGGCTTTCCGGGCTGGGGCTGGCCGCTGTTCATGATCGGGCTGGCCGGTATCCTCCGCATCACCGTGGGCCGTACCACGCTGTTCACCGCCATCAAGTACATCGGCGCGGCGCGCGCCAGCAGCTTCAGCGCCACCAACGTGTTCTTCGCCATGTTTATCGGCGTGTTCTTTCTGGCGGAGAATTTGACGCTGCTTCTGACCAGCGGCGCGGTTCTAGTGGTGGGCGGTTGTGTGCTGGTGGCCATGAGCCGCGTACAGCGTGCTGCCACCCAAACCTGGACCCGATACGCCGCGGGCATGGGCCTGGCCCTGGGCAGCGCCTTGGCCATGGCCCTGTCCGCCGCCCTGACCCGGCTGGTGGTGCACGAGTTCTCGTCGCCCCTCGGCGCCAATTTCTATGCCAGCGCCATCGCGCTGCCGAGTTTCCTGCCGGCCATGTCGAACCGGCGGCTGCGTAGCTTCGCGGACTGGACGGGCCGGCACTGGCGCTACATCTGGCTGGTGGGCCTGGTGTCGGCCATCGGCACCACCTGCGGCTATTTCGCGCTCAAGTATGCGCCGCTGGTGGTGGTGCAGCCCATCGCCCAGGCCCGGCCGCTGTTCGTGCTGCTGGTGTCCTGGATTTTTCTGCAGGCCCACGAGTCGCTCAACTGGAAGGTTACCGTGGGAGCCATTGGCATTGTGCTCGGCACGGCGTTGCTGATCCTGAAATGATAGGTGGGGGCGGCCGCGCGCGGGGACGAGACGCCCCGCCGATTCGCATTCTTGCCGTGAAAGCCCTATATCATTAAGCCTGACGGTAGACACGGATACCCGCGCGGGAGGGCGACGTTCAATGAAGGACAAAGTCACCAAGACCGACGAGGAATGGCGCCAGCAGCTCACCGACGAGCAGTTCCAGGTGACCCGCAAGAAGGCCACCGAGAGGCCGTTCACCGGCCAGTATAACGGCTCCAAGGAGCCCGGCGTCTACCGTTGCGTGTGCTGCGACACGGACCTGTTCGACGCCGCCACCAAGTTCGACTCGGGTACCGGATGGCCGAGCTTCTGGGCGCCGGTGAACGAGGAAAACGTGGCCACCGAGGAGGACCGGGCCTTCGGCATGCGTCGGGTGGAGGTTCTGTGCAGCGTCTGTGACGCCCATCTGGGGCATGTGTTCGATGACGGTCCGGCCCCGACATATCTGAGGTATTGTATTAATTCGCTATCGTTAAAACATGAGAAAGATTGACTACTGGTGTGGCAGGAAAAGACTCACCTGCCTCGGATGAGGTGGCCCGGAACCGCGGGCCGACAACGCAAACACGAAACAATCAAGGAGGTTCGATCACATGGATAGCAAGCAGGTACTGGAACAGCTCGACCGCGCGCATCTGGTGGAAATGACCCGGGATCTCGCCGATATCGTGACGATTACGGGTAACGAAACGCCGGTGGCGAAATACCTGGGCCGCGAGTTCGAGCGCCTGGGCATGGAGGTGGAGTACCAGGAGGTGGAGAAGGGACGGAAAAACGTCATCGGCACGCTGAGAGGTTCCGGTGAGGGGCCGGCGCTGATGTTCAACGGCCACATGGACCACTTCGACAATCCCGAGCCCACCCGGGTGACGGAAGACCGGGTCTACGGCCGCGGCCTGGTCAACATGAAGTGTGCGTTCCCCTGTTACATCACCGCGGTGGACATGCTGGTGAAGGCCAAGGCGGAGCTCAAGGGCGACATCATCATCTCCGGCGTGGTGGGCGAGATCGAGAAGGCTCAGGTCAACCGGTACCACGGCAAGAGCTACCGCGGCGCGGGCGTCGGTGCGCGCTACCTGATGGACCACGGGGTCACCGCCGACATGTGCATCATCGGCGAGCCCACGGGCCTGCGCATGCAGATCGGCAACGCCGGGCTGGCGTGGGCCGAGGTGACCGTGGAAGGCCCGGCCAAGACCTTTGTCCTGAAGGCCGCCGAGATGGCCAAGGCGATACAGGCGTGGGAGGCCGACTACCAGAAGATGTTCCCGCACCCGTTCATGCTCCCCACCGTCCAGATCGGCGCCATCGACGGCGGCAATCCCTTCAAGCCCGGCACCAACCCGGTGTGCAAGATCTACGTCATCGTCAAGACGCTGCCCCACGTTCCCACCATGAGGATCCAGCGGGAGCTGGAGAAGGTCGCCGCGGCCGTCGCCGCCAGGGAAGGGGACATCACCACCAAGGTGAAGCTCTACCTCACCACCGACGGCTACGAGATCCCCGAGACCGACTACGTGGTCCAGGCCATGGGCGGAGCGCACCAGGCAGTCAACGGCAGCGACATGGAGTTCTCCGAGCCGGTGCGCTACGGCATCACCAGCGATGGCTCGCGCATCAACCAGTACGGCGTCTCGGTGATCACCTACGGCGCCGGCTTCGGCACCCATCTGGTGGACCCGGACGAGCAGGAGACCGGCGCGGAATGGGACCGGCCTTCCGGCACCCGCCGGGGCGTCGGCATCAAGAACATGGAGCGTTGCAGCAGCGTCTACGCGCTGGCCGCCCTGGACATCTGCAGCAAGACCCGGGCGGAGCTGGGCCTGGACTGATTCCCTATGGACAAGGTCGAAGCGGGCGGCCGGGCGTGAAGCACGGGCCGCCCGCTTCCGTTGGAGCCGGCGGTGCGCCGCAGCGCCGTCCCGAGGAGCCCTCATGGAGTTGACACTCGCACACTACCGCAATCGTTTCTGCATGTTCCGCACCTACTACGCCTTGGCGGAGGGTATCGTGAAGCCCGAGGGCTTCGACCTGAAGGTCATCGAGGTGGCCGACCCGCCGAGTCACGAACTGGAAGAGGTGCTGATCCGGGGCGAGGTGCAGTTCGCCAACGTCTATCTGCCGAACTTTCTCAAGCGCAAGCTCGGCGGCGCCCCCATCGTCGGCCTGTCCACGGAGTGGAAGTCCACCGCCAAGGGCAACGGCGTCTTCGTCCTCAAGGACGGACCGGTGCAGACCCCCAAGGACCTGGAGGGCCGGCTCATCGCCAGCCACCACTCCGACCCCCATGCCATGCACTGCTTCCTTCTGCGCAAGCACTACAAGGTGGACGACTCCACCATCCGCTGGGAGTCCCATCCCCAGGAGGCGCTCGTGGCGATCCTCAAGGAGGGCAAGGCGGACGCCGTGACGCTCATCGACCAGGTCTTCTGGCACGGCGAGAAGGACCCCGACGTCCGCTGCCTCTACACCGACGGCGACGCCTGGCGCGGCCTCCACGGCCTCCCGGAGATCATCAAGCACATGCTCGCCACCCGCGAGGACCTGTTG
>JAPOQB010000383.1 GCA_026710965.1 Deltaproteobacteria bacterium
CCGCTCGTCCTCGGGGGAGCGCTCGTGGTCGTAGCCCAGGTTGTGCAGGATGCCGTGGATCAGCAGCACCTCCAACTCGTCGTCGAAGGACCGGCGCCGCTGCCGCGCCTGGCGCGCGGCTTTCTCCACCGAGATGATCACGTCGCCGATGAGCCGGTGTCCGGTGGGCAGCGGCTCGTCCACCGGGAATGACAGCACGTCCGTGGGCTCGTCGCGCGACCGGTAGCGCGCGTTCAGACCACGGATCTCCTCGTCGCCCACCAGCGCCACGCTGAGCTCGCAGTCCTCCAGGCCGAGCAGGCGCAGGATCCGGCGCGCCTTGGCCGTGAGTCCACGCACCGGCACCTTCCGCGCCGCGCCCCGGCGCGCCACGTCGACGGTGACGGCCCCGTCACTCATCGCGGTCGTCGTGCTCGCGGGTGTCGCGCTCGTAGGCGGTGATGATGTCCTGCACCAGGCGGTGCCGGGCCACGTCCTTCTCGGTGAAGGTGATGAAGCGGATGCCCTCCACCCCCTGCAGGATGCGCCAGGCCTCCTTGAGCCCGGACAGCCGGCCGGCGGGAAGGTCGATCTGGGTCACGTCGCCGGTAATGACGGCCTTGGAGCCGTAGCCCAGCCGGGTGAGGAACATCTTCATCTGCTCGGGGGTGGTGTTCTGCCCCTCGTCCAGGATGACGAAGGAGTCGTTGAGGGTGCGGCCGCGCATGAAGGCCAGCGGCGCCACCTCGATGCTGCCCCGTTCCAGCAGGCGCCGGGCCTTGTCGAAATCCACCATGTCGTGCATGGCGTCGTACAGCGGCCGCAGATAGGGATTCACCTTCTCGGCCAGGTCGCCGGGCAGGAAGCCCAGCTTCTCGCCCGCCTCCACGGCCGGCCGGGTGAGGATGATGCGGGCGTAGTTGTTCTTCATCAGCTCGGACACGGCCATGGCCATGGCCAGATAGGTCTTGCCGGTTCCCGCCGGGCCGATGCCGAAGACGATGTCGTGGCGCCGGATGGCGTCGATGTAGCTCTTCTGGGCGACGCTCTTGGGCGTGATGGTGCGCTTGTGGGAGGAGATGTAGATGGTGTCGAGAAAGATCTCCTGCAGGTTCGCCTTGCTGTTGCTGCTGAGGATGCGGATGGCGTAGTCGACGTCGCTGCCGTACACCGGGTAGCCGCGTTCCAGCAGGCCGTAGAGCTGGCGCATGACCTCCCGGGCGAGCTCCGCCTCGGGCGGGTCGCCCTGGATCTCCATCTCGGTGCCGTGCACCCGGAACTTGACCCCCAACGTCCGCTGCGCGATCTTCAGGTGCTCGTCCTGGTTGCCCAGGAGTTCGCGGAACAGCCGCGGGTCGTTGAACGCCAGGTGGGGCACCGCAAGCATGCTCTCGATGGTGCCCTGACTCATGAGTGAAGCCTGAACGCGACGGTATTCATCAAGAAATCTTCGACACGATCTCCCGGGCCAGCCGCAGCGCGTCATCGGTCTTCTGCGGCTGCTTGCCCCCCGCCTGAGCGAAATCGGCACGGCCTCCGCCGCCGCCGCCGACTGCGGGCGCCACCTGCTTGATGATATTGCCCGCGTGATAGCGCCCGTCCAGGTCACTGCCGGCGCCGGCCGCCAGCATCACGTTCTTCTCGCCAGGGCAGGCGAGGAAAACGAACCCGCCGGGCAGTTGTTGCCGGAGCTGGTCCACGGTCTCCCTGAGCTGCCTGGAGTCCAGGCCCTCGACCCGTTCGACGATGAAGCTCGCGCCCGCGGCGTTCTTTTGCGCCTTCCCGAGCAGCTCCGGCAACCGGTTCTGACCGAGCTGGCTCTTGAGCTCGGCCACCTGGCGTTCCAACTCCTTCTGCCGGTCCAGCAGCCGCCGCACCTTGTCCACGGCGTCCTCGTTGGTGCTCCGGAGCAGCCCGGTGACTTCGGCGAGGACCGCGTCGTAGGCGCGCATCACGTCGCAGGCGGTAGCGCCGGTGAACGCCTCGATGCGCCTCACGCCGGCGGACACGCCGCCCTCCGCGCTCAGCCGGAAGAGCCCGATGTCGCCGGCTTGATGGATGTGGGTGCCGCCGCACAGCTCGGTGGAAAAGTCGCCGATACGCACCACCCGCACGCGGTCGCCGTACTTGTCGCCGAAGAACGCCATGGCGCCCGCTTCGATGGCCTCATCGTAGTCCATCTCCTCGGTGGAGACCCCGCCATTCTCCCGGACCCGCTGATTCACTTCGCGCTCGATGCGTTCGAGGGCCTCCGCATCCACCGGGCCGTCATGGGTGAAGTCGAACCGCAGGCGGTCCGGCGCCACCAGCGAGCCGGCCTGGCGCACCCCCGCTCCCAACCGCTCGCGCAGCACCGCGTGCAGGATGTGGGTGGCCGAGTGGTTGAGCATGGCGCGGCCGCGGTGCTCGCCGTCCACCGCCAGCTCCACCTCGTCTCCGGCCGCGACGCGGCCGCTAACAACCTTCCCCCGGTGCACCGACACCTCGGGGGTCGGGTGCCACGTGTCCAGCACCTCCACGGTGTCGCCCCGGGCGGTGCGGATGATGCCGCGGTCACCCACCTGGCCGCCGGATTCGGCGTAGAACGGCGTCTCCGCGGCGACGAGCTCCACGGCGTCGCCCTCTTGCGCCTCCTCCACCGGCGCATCGCCGCGATAGAGGGCGGTCACCCGCGACTCGTGGCTCAACCGGTCGTAGCCCAGGAAGCGGCTGTGCGGCAGCGCGTCGGTGACGTTCAGGCCGTCGCCTTGGACGGCGGTGTCCCGGGCCGCCCGCCCCCGTGTCCGCTGCTCCTCCATCAGCCGTTCGAAGCCCTCGTGATCCACCGCGATGCCCTCGCCGCGCAGGATGTCCTCGGTCAGGTCCACCGGGAAGCCGTAGGTGTCGTACAGGCGGAAAGCCACGTCGCCGGGCAGGGACCGCCCATTGGCGTTGCGCAACTCGGCCAGCGAGTCCTCGAGCAGCACGAGCCCCTTGTCCAGGGTGTCGGCGAAGCGCGCCTCCTCGGCCTTGATGGTCGCCCCGATGCGTTCCGCTTCGACACGGACTTCCCCGTAGGCATCTCCCAGCACGCCGGCCACGGGCTCCGCCAGACGGTGCAGGAACGGCTCCTCGAACCCCAGCAGCCGCCCGTGGCGCGCCGCCCGCCTGAGCAGGCGGCGCAGCACGTAGCCGCGGCCGTCGTTGCTCGGCAGCACGCCGTCGGCGATGAGACAGCTCACCGCCCGTGCGTGGTCGGCGATGACGCGAAAGGATACGTCGGCCTCGGCGTCCTCGCCATAGGCCTTCCCGGCCAGTTCCTCGGTGGCGGTGATGATGTTGCGGAACAGGTCCACGTCGTAGTTGGAGAACACCCCCCGCATCACCGCGGTAATGCGCTCGAGTCCCATTCCGGTATCCACGTGCTTGGCCGGGAGCTCGTGGAGCTCACCGCCGGCGTCGCGGTTGTACTGGATGAAGACCAGGTTCCAGAGCTCGATGTAGCGGGCGCAGTCGGCGTTGACGGCGCACACGTGGCCGGGCTCGCCCTTGTGGTCGCAGGCCTCGGGACCCCGGTCCAGGTGGATCTCGCTGCACGGCCCGCAGGGGCCGGTGTCGCCCATCTCCCAGAAGTTGTCCTTCTCGTCGAAACGCTGCACCCGCTCCGCCGGCAACCCGCTGATGCGGGGCCAAAGCCCCTCGGCCTCGTCGTCGTTGCGGAACACGGTGGCGTAGAGCTTGTCCTTGGGCAGCCCCCATTCCTTGGTGAGAAGCTCCCACGCCCAGGCGATGGCCTCTTCCTTGTAGTAGTCGCCGAAGGACCAGTTCCCCAGCATCTCGAAGAAGGTGTGATGGTAGGTATCGCGGCCCACCGACTCCAGGTCGTTGTGCTTGCCGCTGATGCGCAGGCACTTCTGGGCGCTGGCCGCGCGCTTGTACGAGGCCTGCTCCACCCCCAGGAAGATGTTCTTGAACTGGACCATCCCCGCGTTGGTGAAAAGCAGGGTGGGGTCCTGTTGCGGCACCAACGACGAGCTCTGCACCACCGTGTGGGTCTTGTCCTTGAAGAAGTCGAGGAAGCTGTCGCGTATCTCTTGTCCGGACGTCATGACGCCCATTGATAGCATTCCCCCCGGCGCCAAGGCAACGTCACAACTGGCACGAGAGCCATGCCGAGAACGCGTGAAATCTGTTCAGCCGGTCCGGATGGCGCCCTTCGACTTCGCTACGCTCAGGGCGAACGGGTTTGATTCGGCTCTCTTAACCGTTCGCCCTGAGCGTAGCGTAGCGAAGCGAATTCGAAGGGCGCCGGAGACGGACGGCACGGGCGCCTCACCCGGCCGGGTCCCGCCCCTCTTCCGACCCGTTGCCGGGCTCGCCTTGCGGGCGCTTGAGGCCGGCCTTGGCCCGGATCAGCTCCGACAACTGGGCGGCGATGTCGGTGTGTTCGCGCAGGAACTGCTTGACGTTCTCCCGGCCCTGCCCGATGCGGTCGCCCTCGAACGAATACCATGCGCCGCTCTTGGCGAGGACGCCCATGTCCGCCCCGATGTCCACCAGCTCTCCCTCCCGGGAGATGCCGGTGCCGTAGAGGATGTCGAACTCGGCTTCGCGGAAGGGCGGCGCCAGCTTGTTCTTCACCACCTTGACCCGGGTACGCCCGCCGATGATCGAGTCGGCGTCCTTGAGCGCCCCGGTTCGCCGTATCTCCATCCGCAGGGAGGCGTAGAACTTCAGCGCGTTGCCGCCGGTGGTGGTTTCGGGGTTGCCGAACATGACGCCGATCTTCATGCGGATCTGGTTGATGAAGATCACCACGGAATGGGAACGGGATATGGTCCCGGTGAGCTTGCGCAGCGCCTGGGACATGAGGCGGGCCTGGAGGCCCATATGGGAATCGCCCATCTCTCCCTCAATCTCGGCCCGGGGCACCAGCGCCGCCACGGAGTCGATCACCAGCACGTCGATGGCGCCGCTTCGGACCAGGGTCTCGGCGATCTCCAGGGCCTGCTCGCCGTGGTCCGGCTGGGAGATCAACAACTCGTCCGTCTGCACCCCGAGTTTCTGGGCGTAGCTGAGGTCGAGGGCGTGCTCGGCGTCGACGAACGCCACCATCCCGCCCAACCGTTGGGCCTCGGCGAGGATGTGGAGCGCCAGGGTGGTCTTGCCGGAGGACTCGGGGCCATAGATCTCCACCACCCGGCCGCGCGGCACCCCGCCGACTCCGAGGGCGATGTCGAGGCCGATGGAGCCCGTGGGTATGGTCGGGATGTCCTTGAGCTGCCCGCCCTCCCCGAGCTTCATGATGGCCCCTTTGCCAAACTGTCTCTCGATCTGGCTCACCGCCAGGTCGATGGCTTTCTCCTTGTTCGCGTCCATGGGATCTCCTTGCCAGTATTGCTATCGATTAGTGTGTTGCCGGCTCCAGTGGAAACACTTCCAGGGCCGTATATACCGCGCCGGCGGGCTGAAGCACGCTCCGGAAGAGCGTCACCTCGTCGATCCGGAACGTCCCGAACTCGCGGTCACGCCAGCGGGCCAGCTCTTCGCGAAGATCCTTGCCCCGAAGCTCGGGCCGGCGCCAACGGCCAATGGTCGCGTGCGGCCGAAACGCCGTCGCCGCCTTCTCGAACCCCAGGGGCTTGAGTGCCCCCTCCACCCTTCCCGCGAGCCGGGCGAGTTCCCGGCCGGCCAGTCCGACCCACAGGACCCGCGGGCGGCGGGCGTCCGGAAAGACCCCCAGGCCCGCGGCGGTGACCGGGACCGCCACGGCGCCGGCAAGGGCCTCTCGCAGAACCGAGCGTATGGAAGCAACCTGGGCCTCTTCGACATTGCCCAGGAATTTCAGGGTCAGGTGGAGATTCTCCGCCGGTATCCAGCGGACCGCTCCGTCGCCGAACGCGGTGCGTACGGCGTAGATCCGTGCGGCCACGGCCTTGTCTACGGGGACGCCGACGAAAGCTCGCAAGGTCGGCACGGTCCTACGAATATACTCCTTCGGCGACCGGGACGGTTTCTTTAGCCACCGGTTTCATGCGGTCCGGGAGCCTGTCCGATTCAATCGGACCGCCCGTTCGGCGAGGACAGCGCCGCGGTCTTGCGGTCGCCTCTCAAACGCTCGAAGAACAATTTTCTGGTATCCTCGAAGATTTTCATCAACAGGGGATCGAGCTGCCGTTCGACCGGTATGTTGGCCCTCAAGGGGTCCACGTACCGATTGTCCTGCCACATCTCGAAATGAAGGTGCGGACCCGTGCACAGGCCGGAACAGCCCACGTAGCCGATGGTCTGACCCTTCTTCACGGACACGCCACGCCGGATCCCGGGGCCGTACCGCCTCAGGTGCGCATACCGTGTCTTCATGCCTCCCCCGTGGCTGATCTCCACGAGCCGGCCATAGGCCCCTTTCCACCCCGCCCACGTGGTGCGTCCATCCGCCACGGCCCGGATCGGCGTGCCCGTTCGAGTCGCGAAATCCACGCCGTAGTGCGGCCGCCGCACTCTGAGGATGGGATGAAAACGGCTTAGGGAGAAACGCGAGCTGATGCGCCTGAACTCAACCGGATACCGCAGAAACGACCGGGACACCGAGCGGCCGCCGGCATTGTAGTAGTGACCGTTGCCGTCCTCGCCCTCGAAGTAGACCGCGGAGTACTTCCGCCCCTGGTTCACGAACTCCGCCGCCAGTATCCGGATCTGGTCGGACGCCCTGCTGCCGGGGCGATACTTGCGCCGGTAAAGCACCCGGTAGGAGTCACCGGAACGGAGGTCCTGCTGGAAGTTGATGTCCCAACCAAGAATGTCCACCATGCGGGAGATGACGGCGACGGCGACGCCCGCTCTCTTGGCGCTGCCGTAGAGCGATCCTTCGGTGATCACCCCGCTTACGGTCCGCACCTCCTGCTGGTA
>JAPOQB010000711.1 GCA_026710965.1 Deltaproteobacteria bacterium
GGATCCCGACCGCGCGGATCCCGACCGCGCGGACACCGAGCCGTCCGGAGAAGGCGCACCCGCCAATACCATATCTCCAGCGGGCGAACCCACCAAGAAAGAGTGAACGCGGACGAAGGAGCGAGCGGGGGGGAGGGGAAGCGGCTGTCGGACGACGCCAGCATGCCCCTGACGGCTCATCTGGAGGAACTCCGCTCCCGGCTCATCAAATCCTCGCTGTCCGTCCTGGCGGGCTTCATCATCTGCTATCTGGCGGCGGACCATCTCATCCGGTTCATGACCGCGCCGCTGCTCAGCCTGGAGGCGTCCGGCCTCACCGTCATCGGCACCGGGGTCGCGGAAGCCTTCTTCGCCAAGCTGAAGGTGGCGTTCATAGCGGCGATCTTCCTGGCGCTGCCGGTGCTGCTGTGGCACGCCTGGAAGTTCGTGGCGCCGGGCCTCTACCGCCACGAACAGCGCTACGCCAAGGGCTTCGTCGCCTTCGGCACGGTGTTCTTTCTCCTGGGTGCCGCCTTCTGTTACGTGGTCATCTTCGACATCGGCTACCGGTTCTTCCTGGAACAGTACCAGCAACTGGACATCCGTCCGGCCATCCGCGTCAGCGAGTACCTGTCGTTCTCGGCCAAGCTGATGCTGGCTTTCGGAGTGGTGTTCGAGTTGCCGGTGGTGGGGGTCTTCCTGGCCCGGGTGGGCCTCATCGACCACCGCATGATGATGCGCCAGTTCCCCTACGCCTTTCTGGGCATGGTGGTCCTGGGCGCGGTCCTTACCCCGCCGGACGTGATCTCGCAGGTGCTGCTGGCGCTGCCGTTGACCGCGCTCTACGGTTTCACGATCGTGGTCGTCTACTTCATACGGCGGAAGGACGTTGTGGAAGCGGAGGAGGACGACGGAGACGACGATGAGGACGACGAGGACTAGTTGGCGCCCTTCGACTTCGCTTCGCTACGCTCAGGACGAACGGTTGTGGGGGCATAGAGCGGTCCGTGCTGAGGGCATCGAGCCCTTCGTCCTGGGGGAATCGAGCGTTTCATGCAGGGGCAATCGAAACCCTCGTGCCGGGGGAATCGAGCGGTTCATGCAGGGGCAATCGGGACCCTCGTGCCGGGGGAATCGAGCGTTTTATGCAGGGGCAATCGAAACCCTCGTGCCGGGGCAATCGAGCGGTTCGTACTGGGTAAATCGAACCGTTCGTCCTGAGCGTAGCGAAGCGAAGTCGAAGGGCGCAAGAATCCGACAGGCTCCTGGGAGCCTGGGCGGCCCCGGAGCGGTGTCTATTCGACGATCACGAGCACCTGGCCGGATTCCACCGACTCCCCGACCTTGACGCGGATCTCCTTCACCTCGCCTTCACCGGGCGCTCGCACCTCGTTCTCCATCTTCATGGCTTCGACGATGACCAGTCCCTGTCCCTTGTCCACCGTGTCGCCCTCGTTCACCAGCACCGCGACCACTTTGCCGGGCATGGGGATCTTGATTTCCTGCCTCCCGGATACCGCGATCCCGGACTGCCGGCCGCCGACTCGCACCTGCCGCTCGTCGGACATGTGGATGCGGTAGGTGCGGCCGTCCAAAAGCACGCGGTACTCGTCCTCGGTGGTGTCCACGTCCACCTCGAAGGACCGGTTGTCGATCAGCAGCGAGTAATTGTTGCGGCCGGTCCGCCGCCCGTCCACCATGAACTCGTGCCCGTCCACCACCACCTTGTAGAGGGACTTCTCGGTTTCGGTGATGCGCACCACCGATGTCTGGCCGCCGAGTTGTGCGATGAATGCCATGATGCTACCAGGCGCGCCTGGGGCTCGATGCGTCCGAGTGGAGTTGCAGCCCTTCCCGGCGGCCGGCCTCGCTCCATTCGGACTTCTCCGCGGCGCCTTTTTCCACCATCCGGAGCGCCCGTTCCTGTTCCCGGTGGAGCGCGACGATGGCGGCGGAGGCCAGTGCCACGTGGCGGTCGGGATACACCTGCTCCATGGCCATGAAACCCCGCTGCTCGTCCACGAAACCGGTGTAGACGTCGGCTTCGATGAATTGTGGGTGGCGCAGCATCCACTGGTGAAAAGGGATGTTGGTCTTGACGCCCCGGACCTGGTACTCGCGCAGGGCCCGCTTGAGGCGCCGGATGGCCTCCGCGCGGTCTTCGCCCCAGACGATGAGCTTGGCGATCATGGGGTCGTAGTGGATGGGGATCTCGGCGCCCTCGTAGACGCCGCAATCATTGCGGATGCCGAATCCCTCGGGCAGCCGCAATCCCTCGATCTTTCCCGGGCACGGCATGAAGTCGGTCTCCGGGTCCTCGGCGTAGATGCGGCATTCGATGGCATGGCCGGTGGGGCGGATCTGACGTTGCGACCACGGCAGGGGCGTGCCCGCGGCCACGTTGATCTGAGCCTTGACCAGGTCGATGCCCATGACCCGCTCGGTAATCGCATGCTCCACTTGCAGGCGGGTGTTCATCTCCAGGAAGTAGAAGTTCTTGTCGCGGTCCACTAGGAACTCCATGGTGCCGACGCCGGTGTAGCCGAGCGCCTTTGCCCCCTGCGCCGCGGTCTTGCCCATGGACTTCTGCATCCGGGTGTCGATGGTCGGCGCCGGACATTCCTCGATGATCTTCTGGTGGCGCCGCTGGATGGAGCACTCCCGGGTGAACAGGTGCAGCACCCTGCCGTAGATGTCGGCCAGGAGTTGGACCTCGATGTGGCGGCAGCGCTCCAGGTACTTCTCGACGTAGAGCCGGGAGTCGCCGAAGGACGAGGCCGCCTCGGAGCGCGCCGCGCGGTAGGCCGAGCGTATCTCGCTGCCCGATTCCACCCGCCGCAGCCCCTTGCCGCCGCCGCCCGCCACGGCCTTGAGGACGCAGGGGTAGCCGATGGCCTCGGCGGTATCCAGCACCTCCTCCTCGGAGCTCAGGATGTCGTCGGAGCCCGGGATCACCGGGAGCCCCGCCTTTTTCATCAGCGCCCGGGCATGGACCTTGTCGCCCATCTGCTTGATGACTTCCGGAGCCGGCCCCAGAAAGACGATGCCGGCTTCGCCGCAGGCCCGGGCGAACGCCGCGTTCTCGGCCAGAAAGCCGTAGCCCGGATGGATCGCGTCGGCGCGGCTCTTCCTGGCGGCATCGATGATCCGGTCGATGCGCAGGTAGCTCTCCGTGGACGGGGCCGGCCCTACCGGATAGGAGAAGTCGGCGTACTTGACGTGAAGCGCCTCGCGGTCCGCCTCGGAGTAGACCGCGACGCTCTCGATGTCCAGCTCGCGGCACGCCCGTATGATGCGCACTGCGATCTCGCCGCGGTTGGCTACCAGGATCCGTTTGAACATCTTGGGCGACTCCGTCCCTAGAGCGGGATGTTACCGTGTTTTCGGGGGAGGCCCTGGTCCCGTTTCTTCTTCAGCATTTCCAACGAGCGAATGAGCGTGGGGCGGGTGTCTTCAGGCACGATGATGGCATCGAGGTTGCCGAGCTCGGCGGAGCGGAACGGATTGGCGAACATCCTCCGGTAATCGTCCACCAGCTTCTGCCGGGTCTTCTTTTCGTCCTTCGCCTCCTTGAGCTCGTTGCGGAAGACGATGTTGATGGCGCCCTCGGGGCCCATCACGGCAATCTCCGAAGCCGGGTACGCCAGGTTGATGTCGCCCCGCAGGAACTTGCTGGCCATGACGATGTAGCCGCCGCCGTAGGCCTTGCGGGTGATGACGGTGATCTTCGGCACCGTGGCCTCGGCGTAGGCGAACAGCAGCTTGGCGCCATGGCGGATGATGCCGTCGTACTCCTGGCCGGTGCCCGGGAGGAAGCCGGGAACGTCCACGAAGGTGACCACCGGTATGTTGAAGCAATCGCAGAACCGCACGAACCGCGCGGCCTTGACCGAAGCGTTGATGTCCAGGCACCCCGCCAGGTGGGCCGGCTGGTTGGCGACGATGCCCACCGTCCGGCCGCCCAGACGCGCGAAAGCCACGATGATGTTCTGGGCGAACTCCCTGTGGACCTCGAAGAAGTAGCCCTCGTCCACCACCGAGCCGATCAGGTCCCTCATGTCGTACGGAAGGTTGGGATTCTCCGGCACCACGTGCTGCAGCCGCTGGTCGCGCCGGTAAGGGTCGTCCTCGGTGGGACGAAACGGCGGTTCTTCCAGGTTGTTGCTGGGCAGGAAGCTCATGAGCTCACGGATCATGAGCAGGCAGTCCTTGTCGTTGTCGGCGGAAAAGTGCGCCACCCCGCTCTTGCGGGTATGGCTCTCGGCGCCGCCCAGCTCTTCCTTGGTGACCTCCTCGTGGGTCACCGTCTTGATGACGTCCGGGCCGGTGATGAACATGTACCCGGTGTTGCGGGTCATGAAGATGAAGTCGGTGATGGCCGGCGAGTAGACGGCGCCGCCGGCGCAGGGCCCCATGATGGCGGAAACCTGCGGCACCACGCCCGAGGCCGAGACGTTGTTGGCGAAGATGCGGGCATAGCCGTCCAGGCTGACGACGCCCTCCTGGATGCGCGCGCCCCCGGAATCGTTGATGCCCAGGATGGGAGCGCCGTTCTTCATGGCCAGCTCCTGGACCTTGCAGATCTTGTCCGCCACCACGCCGCTCAGGCTGCCCCCGAACACGGTGAAATCCTGGGCGTAGACGAAGACGTTGCGGCCGTCGATGGCGCCGGAGCCCGTGACCACGGCATCGCCGGGGATCTTCTGGTCATCCATGTCGAAGTCGGTGCAGTCGTGGGTCCGCAAGCGGTCCAGCTCCAAGAAGCTGCCCTGGTCCAGAAGGATTTCGATGCGTTCCCGGGCCAGCAGCTTGCCTTCCTTGTGCTGCCGGCGGATGCGCACCTCGCCGCCGCCGAGTTCCGCCCGGCGATCCAACTCTTTCAGTCTGAGAAGCCGATCCTCTACAGCCATCAACGCCCCTTGCCTGCCGCCTTCCGGTGGGTCATATCTGGTACCGTCCCCCGGACCCTGCGATGCTGGCGTATGCCCTGTCCACCGGGTCCACGTCTCTTGACCCGGGAAGGTCGCCGCGGTTATCAATGTCAGTGGGTTTCGGAAAATAAACCCCAAGGATCATAGGCGCCATGGCA
>JAPOQB010000299.1 GCA_026710965.1 Deltaproteobacteria bacterium
GGCGCGGGGGTCCCAGGTGTCCACCTGGGTGCCCAGTGCAAGCTCGGACAGAAAGCGTTCCAGGTCCTCTCCACACGCGTCGGCCAGGGGCTTGAGTAACTCGCGGCCCTCTCGCGTGTCGATTCCGGCCGGCTCATCCTCTAAGCAGGCGGCTTCGAGGCGTTGGTGCACGGTGCCCGTGCCGGGCGAGTGGCGCAAAGTTTCCACCAGCGCGGCGACCCCGGGATGGCTCAGCAGCGGATCGTGGGAGCGTTGCTGGAAGGGCATGCCGGAGCGCTGCAAGGCTTCGGCGAGGACGGCTGCCTGAGCCTCGGTGCGGTAGAGGACGGCGAAGTCCGAGAATGAAAAGTCCTGCCCCTGGACCTCGGCCGAGCGGCCACTGTCGATGGAGAAGAAGCTGTGGCCGCCGAGGATTGCCTCCAGCGACTGGACCACGAACTCCGCCTCGGCCTTTTCGCTAGGGGCTTCGTGGAGGGTGACGCGGTTGGGGGCGTCGTCGAGCACCGGGACCGACGGACCGGCCGAGGCCGCCGCGGCCATGACCTGCGACGAAAGCGAGACGATGTTGCGGTCGGAACGGTAGTTGCGGTTGAGCCGCACCGTCAGGGACCCCGGGTAGTGTTCGGTGAACTCCGAGAAGAACCGCCGGTCCGCGCCCCGGAAGCCGTAGACGGCCTGGTCGGGGTCGCCGATGGCGCAGATGTTGCCGCCGGGCGGCACGATCTGCCGGATCAGGCGGACCTGCTGCTCGTCCACGTCCTGGTACTCGTCGACGCACACCCACGGATACCACTCCCGCACCTGCGCCCGGGTTCCGGCGTCGGCTTCCAGGGCGTCGGCGGCACGGATCACCAGGTCGTCGAAGTCGCACCAGTTGCGCGCTTCCAACTCGTTCCGGTAGGTCTCGGCCGCTTGCGTGATCTTCCCGTCCGCGGACGGCATGCTGGTCCGCTTGCCGTGGGAAATGGCCGACAGGTGAGCCCGGGTCTGTCGCTCGGAGATCCCCAGCGCGTCTCGCAACAACTGAAGCCGCTCGGCTTCGGAGGCAACCCGAAAGCCCCGCTGCAGCCCCGCGGCATTCCAGTGTTCCCGGAGGATGGCGAGGCCCAGCGAGTGAAAGGTGTGCAGCGGCACCTGCGCCCATGTGTCCGGCAAGAGCGCCCGCAGACGGGTCCGCATCTCGTCGGCCGCCCGGCGGGTGAAGGTGACGGCCAGACAGCCGGACGGCGGCACGCCGTGCTTCGTAACCAGGTGGGCGAGGCGGTGGGTCAGGGTCCGGGTCTTTCCCGAGCCGGGTCCCGCAACGATGAGCAAGGCTCCCTCGGCGACCTCCGCGGCGTGGCGTTGTTCGGCGTCCAGCCCGGCCAGGAAGTCGCGGCTGCCGCGCGACAGTTGCACCGGGAGCGACAGTTGATCCGGCGGCTCCTGTACCCATGCCTCGGTCATGGGCAAGGGTGGGGGCAGGGCTTCCGGGGACGCCTCCGGCGGCTCTTGCCGGGGAGTCGGCCGAGGCCCGGCCGCCCGCGCCGAAGCCACGGGCTCCTCCGCGAAGAGCGGTGCCCCCCGTGCGCGCCGTTCCAGCTCGGCGTCCTGGAACAGCCGGATGGTGCCGTACACGCCGTCGTAACCGGCCTCCCGAATCACTTCCCGCCTGCGCAGGCGCGCCAACGCTTCGGCCACCAGCGACGGCGCCAGTGGCCGGATGTCTTCCAGCGGAAGGGTATTGAGGAGCGGGAGCTCCGGTCCGAGACGCGCCAGCAGCCCTTCGTAGTCCTGTGCCACCCGTTTGCTCTTGGGGCCCACCCGATGAATTTCCCCGAGGATCTCCGGCAGCGGGATCAGCCCCTGGGTATCGCCGGCGGTGTCCGGCAGCGCGGCGTCCGGCGCCCGGTCGGCCAGGTCCTCGACCCGGTGCATGACCCCCACGGTGAGGGGTTTGCCGCAGGCTGGACAACGGCCGTCTCGCCGGCGGGTGTCGTCCGGCTCCAGCCGGACGTTGCAGTTGCGATGTCCGTCCAGGTGGTACTTGCCCTCCTCCGGGAAGAACTCCAGCGTCCCGCCGTAACCGCCGCCCGTTTCCA
>JAPOQB010000224.1 GCA_026710965.1 Deltaproteobacteria bacterium
CACAACCTCGACAAGCTTGCTGCCCACGGCGCCGCGGCTCAAGCCTGACAGAACCGTGTCCTGTTTCCCCGGCGAGGAACACGAGCACCGGGAACCCGGCAGACACCGAGTGGCGTTTGAGCGCCGGCTTCTCTGTGCAGTGGCTGGACACTTCCCGGACCATCGTCCGAGTTCTCGACCGGCGTCAAGGAAACAGGAACCGACAAGGCGATGCCCGGCGGGCCGACACGCGCCGGGACACCCACCCGATCATTGCTGCCAGCGGTGGTGCAGATGTGCCGGGCATTCCAGAAGTCGCCGGTGAACAGAGCGGTGCGGCCATGCCGCGCAGCATGCCCGGCACGCTCTTGTCTGAGTCGAGGTGCGGGACGTCTTCGAGGACGACACGGGCGTCGCCGAAACGCGCGACGCCCGGTTGGCGGAAGCGGCGGCGGTCACGGGCGCGTCGCGTTCAGGCAAGGTCGTTGACACCGGCGCTTCGGGTTGGCCCGTCCCGTCGAAGGTGGCGATCAGACCACGGCGGGGGTTGGTGAGCGCGCGGGCGCTGTCGACGGCTTGCTCTATGACGGCAGCCAAGTCGAGGCCCTTGCTGAAGCTAGCCGCGCTGAGCGTGGCGATGGGCTGCCCGAGACGCTTCCGCCTCGGGTTGCGGCGGGTCCGGACCGGTCACTGTCGCCTCCTTGCGGGAACGGGCGCCGGCCTGCGCCAGGGCCGCACCGCCCACAACCTCGACAATCTCGCTGTCCACCTTGCCGCGGCTCAAGCCTGACAGCCGTGTCCTGGTTCCTGCGGCGAGGAACACGACCACCGGAAACTCGGCAGACTCCGGGCGGCGCATGAGTGTCGGGTTCCGCCGCGCACTTGCAGGAACACTTCCCGGACCGTCGTGCGGCTTCGTGCCCGGCGTCAGGGAAACGGGAGGAACGGGGCGATGCCCGCCGGCGCAACACGCGCTGCGACACTCGCTCGACCGTTGCGGTCGGCAATGGCGCAAGATGTGCCGGACATTCCAGAAGTCGTTAGTGAACAGAGTGGTGCCGGAGTCAAAGGCACAGGAAGTCTTCGAGGACGACACGGACGTCGCCGAAACGCCGCGCCGCCTGGTTGGCGCAAGCGACGGCGGCCACGGGCGCGACGGCGTTCACGCGTCCGGACATGATGGCGGATCGTTTACGGCGCGAAAACGCGCGGCGCTACGCCAGGACACAGGGGATTGTCGCGGCGGCAGGAGTGGTGGTACGAATTCCGGTGCGAAGATTCGGCAGCCTGCCTCCTTCAGGTCATGGGGAGGCCATGTTCTTGCAGCGCCTGAATTCCCCTGCCGGGTCTTCGCGCCTTTGGATCGTGCCGGCATGGAGAAGGTCGTTCTCACCGAAGACGAAATCGCCCTGGTTCGGTGCATCGGACAACAGGCCGCAGGCCCGCGCCATGCCGTGACGCTGCCGGCGGACCACGAGACGGTCGCGACGGTAAGCCGTCTTGCAGAGAAGGGGCTGGCCGAATCCACGGGGTTCATGCAGCGCACCGGTGGAAACGAACTGTTCCGCGCGTGCCTGACCGGGAAGGGTTGGTTGAAGTTTCGTGGCTTGAGGTGTTCGTGAGGACAAACCGGGAAGGGAGTTGGATGGCTTATCGAGGCCACAGGGCCATATCAACGCGCTGAATCGAAGGAGTGTCCGCGTGGACCGGGAGACCGTATCTGAAATCGTGCGCCATTCCCTGAACGAAGCGTTCGCCGCCCTGCACGGCCGGGGCGCCGGCGCGGGGGAGTGGACGAGAGAGATCAAGACGCAACTGTGCGTCGCCGGAGCGGCGCAAGAGCCGCCGCTGTACGTCTGCGCCTCAGGTGTCGAAGCCGCCGACAGCGTGGAGTGGCTGTACGACGTTTGCTGGCTCAGGTATGGAGAGGCGAATCCTCTGACGGTGGCCCATGCAGACCCTGGGCTCGACTGCCTGAACGAGGCGGTTCTGATCCTGGAGTGTGAGTGGGCGGACGGAGGCATGGACCCGGGGCGAATAAGGGATGACTTCCAGAAACTCCTCGTTGGACGGGCTCGCGTCCGCTGCACGATATGGGAGGACGACAAGGGGGAAGACGATCCGGCGGTCGCGGAATGGCTGGTCGGCATGATGAGCGAGTGCCTGGAGACGGCCCCCGACGACTTCTACCTGCTCGCCCGCTACACCGACCGGGGTTTCCAGTACTGGCACCTCCACGGGAACGCGACGGTCTATCCGATGTAGATGGAGCAGTTGATCGCGTTCACGGCCCGGGACCCCCTCGCCGGGCGTGGGCCGTCACACCTTGTCCCGGGTTCTCGACGGCCACGTGGGATTCTCTCCGGAGATGGCGCTCGCCTGGAAAAGGCAGGAACTTACTCGACGCGACACTAGTTGCCCGCCAGGAGCTTGGGCCAGTTGACGTCGGCCTTGGCGACGTTGCCGGGGATGTCCTGGGACCACTGCTCCCGCACTCCCAGGCTGTAGTTGAGGTACAGCTTGCCGTCCACGATGGTCCAGGCGTCCGGGTC
>JAPOQB010000477.1 GCA_026710965.1 Deltaproteobacteria bacterium
AGGAATATGAAGAGCCAGCCGGACAACACGGCCGGCGCCAGCAGGGGCGCGATAATTCGCCGTAGCGTGGTCATGGGAGTGGCGCCGCACACCCCGGCGGCCTCTTCCAGCTCGTGGTGGATCTGCAGCATGCCGGCGTAGGAATAGCGCATGCCGTAGGGCAGGTAGCGGATCACGAAGGCGATGATCAGGATCCAGACGGTGCCGTAGATGGGTATGGGCACCTGGAGGTAGATCTGCATCACCGCCACCCCCAGCACGATGCCGGGAAAGATCAGCGGCATGGTGGCGAGCTGGTCGAGGATCCATGCCCCCGGCTTGCGGCGCGCCGCGAACCAGCCGGCTACCAGGGTGATGGCCATGGCGGCGGTGGCCGAGACCGCGGCCACGAACAGGGTGTTCCAGAGCAGCCCCAGATAGTAGTCCGCGTTCAGCACCGCCCGGTAGTTCTCGAGCGTCAGGAGGGAGAGCCCCCGCAGCCGCACCGGCTGGAAGAACGGCAGGAACGACGCCCACAGCAGCGCCAGCAGCGGCAGCACCAGGATGACGAAGAAATTGATCAGAATGACGGCAGTGGCGATGTGCCGGCCGCGGCCGAGGTCGAACATGCGGGCGCGGAACCCCTTGCCGGTCACGGTCTGGTAGCGGTCGGCGCTCTTGGACAGCCGGTTGTAGAAGGCCAGCAGGATGCCCACCATCACCAGCAGGAAGACCGAGAACGAGCTGGCGTGTCCGAAGTCCGGAGGCACCACGTCCGACAGGTCGAGATAGATGTCGGTGGTCAGGACGTTGATCTTCCCCGGCAGGCCCACCAGCGCCGGCACCTCGAACGCCTCGATGGCGCGGATGAAGACCAGCAGCGCCAGCGCCAGCACCGCGGGCATGGCCAGCTTGAGGGTGATGCGGCGGATCGTGTCCCACACGCTGGCGCCGCAGATGCGCGCGGCCTCCTCGTATTCCGGGTTGCTGGTGCGGAAGGTGGCCGAGAGCAGCAGGAACACCAGCGGCGACCAGAGAAACCCCTCCACCAGGATCATGCCGCTCATGGAGTAGACGTTGATCAACACCCCGTCGCTGCCGGTGACGAGGCGGTAGAGGTCGTTGATGGGCCCCGCCTTGCCGAGCAGGAAAAGCCACGCGCCCACGTAGAGAATGAACGGCGTTCCCAGGGAGATGATCGTCGTGAGATAGGCCAGCGCCTTGAAGGCGGCGTTGGTGCGCTCCACCACCCAGGCCAGCATGGCGCCGAACAGCAGCGCTACCACCGAGCTGCCGACCGCGAAGACCGTCGAGTTGAGACTGCTGGTGAACAGCCTGGGCTCCTGGATCAGCCGGTCGTAGTACTGGAGCGTCAACTCGCCCCGGGTGAAGTCGGCGTTGGTGGTGTAGAAGCTGCCCTGCACCAGGAACAGGATGGGCGGCAGCACCAGCAGGGCGATGACGATCCCCAGCAGGATGCCGGGAATTGCATACTCGGTCTGTCTGGATCTGAACCACCCTGGCATCTGGCCTGCCTCCGCCTCGGCTGCACGTGTGGGAGGCCCGTGACAGGCCACCCGCCCCCCGGAGAAATACGGGATCGTCGAAGAGGGACGTGGTGGAAGGGCGCCGTCAGCGGTGTCGCCGCGGCGCCCTCCCCCAGTTCAAGGGCTGTTAGCGGAACAGGTCAGAGTGGATCTTTTTCCACTTCTTGAGCTCGCGATGCACCATCTTGAGCGGCATGACGTTGACCTTGTAGTTGCCTTCCTTGGGCTTGAGGGTGGGCACCAGGGCCGGGACGTCGGCGTGTGCCGGCAGGTAGTTGGCCTGCTGCAGCACCTTTTGGCCGTCCAGCGACAGCATGAACTCGATCAGGAGCTTGCCGGCGTTGGGATGGGGCGCCCCCTTGATGATGCCGATGGCCGCGATGTTGGCGGTCACCGGTTCCATCTTGATCCAGTCCACCGGCGCGCCCTTCCTGCCGCTGATGACCGTGTGGTGGTTGAAGATCTGGAGCGCGATGGGATACTCGCCGGCGATGGCCTGGTCGAGCACCTTGCGGGCGCTGGCGCTGACCGGGATGATCTCCTGCTTGGCCAGCTTCTTCAGGTAGGCCATGCCCTTCTCTTCACCCATGGTGATCAGCACGTTGCCGATGAAACCGGCCGCGCCCGATGTCGTGGACCTCGGACTCCAGGCCATCTTGCCCTTCCACTTGGGATCGAGCAGGTCCTCGAAGGTCTTGGGCGCGTCCGCCTTGGAAACCAGGCTGGTGTTGTAGCCCGGCGTCAGGTAGTAGAGGTGCGTCGCCGACCAGAAGCCTTCCGCGTCGCGAAACTCGGCCGGATACATGCCCGCGTTTTTCGGCGTCCACTTCTCAACCAGATTGGCATCCTTCAGGGCCTCCGCGTTAGAGGTGCCGTCGAACACGTCGCCCAGGATGCGGTTCGCCTTCCCCTCGCTCAGGATCTTGGTGGCCGTGCCGGACGAGTTGGCCCGCGAGTAGCGCACCTTGATGCCGGGATACTTCTTCTCGAACGCCGCCACGATGGGCCGCACCGCCTGCTTGACGATCAGCGTCGTATACCAGACCAGTTCGCCTTCCTTCTTGGCCTTCGCGTAAAGCTCGCTTTCATAATCGGCGAACGCCGCCGTCGCCGCCAACATGAACCCCAACCCCAGTGCAACCGCGCGTGGCAATGACCTCATGACGAATGCCTCCCTCATGGTGGTTTGGCCGTTCCTGACTTCTCTGTCCGAAAACCCGACTATGGGGCGTCATTACGTGGATGGGGGTGGATTGTCAATGGGAGTTCGTGGAGCCGAACGCGCAAAGAAAGGTGGCCTCCGCTAAAGAAACGGAGTATCCGAGGTGGCCGCTCTAAAGGAGAGGGGTGGGCCTACGACCGCGAAGTTGAAAGAGAGAGATTGCGGTCTAGTTTTCCGACACCAGCAGATAACCGCGATTTTCGACCGTGTCGAAGGTCCGCATGGCGGCGATCAGGTCGGCGGCACGGACCCACACCCACGGGGCACGGGCGGGGTTGACGTCCAGTACGAGGAACGAGTCCGAGTCGGCGTCGTATGCGCCGAGCGGGGAGATGTGCCCGCCGCCCGGCTGGCCAAGCGCGCGGCGCTTGTAGTTGATCACCACGAAATTATCCGCCGTGGCGAGGTTGTCCGCGATCTCCCGGGTGATTTGGGCGGCGTCGGCCTGGTCGTCCACCACGCGGGTCGTGACCGCAAGGCCGTGGGCGCGGAATACTTGCGCGAGCTGACGAAGCTGGAGGCCAAAGTCGCGCTGCCGCTTACCGTCGATGACAAGCGGCTTGCCCAAGACTTCGAGGCGCGTCTTGGTCTTCGCGGTCAGTACGTTATGCGGTGTGTACTTGCGCAGAAAGGGGTTTGAGCCGGGGCGCATCCAGACGCGGTCCTCGGGCGTTAGCGAGTGGGTCGTGAGCGGCGCGCCCGGGTCACGCGGGCGGAGCGCATTCAAGACAATGGCGACGGATGTCGGACCGCAGAAGATCTTGTTGTCTTGACCGACAAAGTGGTTGCTGAGCGGGAAGAAGTCGACCTTGTGCGCCGAGCGGGCCAGCCGGGCCAGACTCGCCGGGGCGGTCCAGTTCACCAGAACGGGCGAGCCGGAAGTCTCCTGAGCGTGACCCGGGCTCGAGACGCCAATCATGCCTACGGCTACGACGAGGGCAAGCACCTGACATACGAGTTTCGGCATCATGTACGGTTCCCTTCCGTGAGCGATGTAGGCCCAAGATCCACCCGTTACACTACCCATGAAAATGCTCCCATGAAGGCCGCCACCGGTTCAACCCGCTACGACCTTGCCCGCCTGGTAGAGCCACCCTGGCATGGGACGCTCAAGCTCCCACAGTATTCTCATGGGGCGTTCCGCCTCATGACGAATGTACCGCGCACGACCGAGGCAGTGGTACGGAAGGGTTTCGCCCCTGCCGTCCTTCTTGCGTTCGCGTACGAACAGGACAACGTTCGTGCCGCGAGTCGGCTGTCCAACATACCGGCGTCCAGTGGGAGTGTCGAGCGATGTGCTGTTCTGCGACTCCCAGTGGAACAGCGTCGGGGAGATCGGGTAGTCCGCGTAGCGCGTCGTCGGGGAATAGTCCGCCTCCGACTTCTCCAGCGTGACGTGGTCTTGCCCGGGATTGGTGGACACCTGATAAGAGGCGATAATGGCCTTGGAGGTGACGACCATGAGTCGGACGAGACGGAGGTTTTCGAAGGAGTTCAAGCTCGAAACGGTGAAACTGGTCAAGGAGGGACCACGCTCG
>JAPOQB010000146.1 GCA_026710965.1 Deltaproteobacteria bacterium
ACCCTGCTGAATCGCCGTTTCGCCTTCCGCCTCCGGGCCCCGGTGGTGCTCGGCCTGGAAGAACGGCTGGAGAGCACCATTCTGAACTATCTCGGGGAACAGGGGCACGTGGCCGTGGGTTTCGAGGGCGGACAGAACGACTCGCCCTCGGCGGTGGCCATCCACATGGCGGCGATCCGGGCGGTGCTGGCCACGGCGGGGTGTATCCGGACGCAGGACCTGCGGCTGCCCGACGACGGCCGTGAGGGAGCCGGTGCGGATACGGACGACGTCCCGCCCGTGGTCGAGGTCCGTTATCATCACGTGATCCGGGAAGGCGACGGCTTCGTCATGGAGCCCGGGTACTCCAACTTCCAGCCGGTGGAGCGCGGACAACTGCTGGCCCGCGACCGCCGCGGGCCGATCCGGGCCGGCGAGGCCGGGCAGATCCTCATGCCGCTCTACCAGGGACAGGGCACCGACGGCTTTTTCCTGGTGAGACGGGTGCGGCCGTTCTGGCTGCGGGTCGCCAGATGGCTGCGCCGCCTGCGTATCGAGCGTGTCTTGCCGGCGCTGCCGGGGGTACGCCGGTCCCCGGACAAACCCGGAACCCTGGTGGTCAACCCACGTATCGCCCGTTGGTTCGTGCTCGAACTGTTCCACCTGCTGGGCTTCCGCAGGAGGCAATCCCGGGAAGGCAAGCTGATCGTCAGCCGGCGCTGGCACGAGTCCCGCGCCGTCGACGAACTGCGGGGCCGGCCCTAGAGGCGGTCTTCCGGGCATCCTTCAACGCGGCGAGGGCGCCTCACGCCGGCATCGCGGTTTCCCCACTAATTCCGCAACGCCTTTCTAAAGAAGCCGTCGTATCGGGCGATAGGTAGGGGAAAGGAAGGGAGGATCCCCCATGACAAGGACAACAGGCCGGCTCTCTTTGACGTGGGCCGGGGCGGCGTTGGTCGCGGTCGTACTGGGCGCAAGCCTCGGCTTCGCCGCACCGGTGGAGCTCACCATCGTCCACTTCAATGACCTCGACCGCATGGAGGAAAAGGACGGCCAGGGCGGCGTCGCGCGCCTGGCGGCGGTGGTCCGGGCCGAACGCGCGCGCGGCTCCCATGTCCTGGTCACTTTCGCCGGTGATGCCATCTCGCCTTCGCTGATGTCGTCCATCGACAAGGGCGCCCACATGATCGATCTTCTGAACCGGATCGGTTTGACGGCGATGGCTATCGGGAACCACGAGTACGATTTCGGCCCGGACGTCGCCAGGCAGCGTTTCTCCGAGGCCACGTTCCCGATCCTGGGAGCCAACAACGTCGATGTCGATGGTGGAATCGTTGCCGGTGCGGTGGCGTCGATCATGGTCGATGCCGGGGGATTCAAGGTGGGGATCTTCGGTCTCACGACCCTTGGCACCGCGGTCAAGTCGAGTCCGGGCCGCGTCACCTTCGCCCCGGTGCTCGAGACCGCCGCGGCCCAGGCGACCGCGCTGCGGAGCGCCGGGGCGCACCTGGTGATAGCGCTGGCGCATACCGACGTGGGCGAAGACGACGCTCTGTTGAGGCAGGGGGCGGTGGACCTGCTGCTCAGCGGCGATGACCACCGGGTGCGGCTGGATTACGACGGCGTCGTCCTGTTCGCCGAGTCGGGTCAGCAGGCGGACTGGGTCACGATCATCGACCTGACCCTGGATGAGGTTGAGTCCCGCGGCAAGAAGCGTTTCGTCTGGGACCCCGCCTTTCGCGCGGTCCATACCGGGAAGGTGACTCCGGATCCCGGCCTCGCCGAGGCTGTCCAGGCGTACCGCGCCCGGCTGTCACGGGAGCTCGACGTGGAGATCGGCACCACCGAGACCGAGATCGACAGCCGCCGGGCCATGGTCCGTACGCGAGAGACGGCCATCGGCAATCTCGTGGCCGATGCCATGCGCCTGGCGGTGGGCGCCGATGTCGCGCTGACCAACGGGGGCGGGATCCGCGCCAACCAGGTCTACCCACCCGGCACGCGTCTGACGCGGCGGGACATTCTGAGCGAGCTGCCGTTCGGGAACAAGACGGTCTTACTGGAACTGACCGGCGGCGAGCTCCGCGCCGCCCTCGAAAACGGCTTCAGCGGGATCGAGAAGACCTCGGGCCGGTTTCCCCAGGTCTCCGGCCTGAAGGTGGTGTACGATCCCCGCCGGCCGCCGGGGGCGCGGGTCATCGAGGTCGCTCACGAAGGTGCCGCTCTCGACCCGGACGGCCGGTACACGCTGGCGACCAGCGACTTCATGGCGCGCGGCGGCGACGGCTACCGCGTGTTTGCCGGCAAAAAGCCGCTCATCGAGGCCCGGGCCGGCACGTTGGTGGCCTCCCAGGTGATCGACTACATCATCGCGCGCGGGAACATCGCGCCCCGCCCGGAAGGCCGGTTGCGCGTGCTCGAATAGGGGAGATCCGTCATCCCGCACGCCGCGGAGGTGAGCGTCGCGGTTCCGGAATGTTCGGTTTTTCGTAATGGAAAGAACACTTGAAGTTCATGGGCAAATGGAGTAGGTAGGGCGCTTGCCTTGCTAAGCAAGGGCAGGGGTTGAGTTCGACTTGGTGGAATACACGAGAACAAT
>JAPOQB010000258.1 GCA_026710965.1 Deltaproteobacteria bacterium
CCTCCGCCATCGTCGGCGGCAGCACGGCGCTGGCCTCGGGCGCGGCCCTGGCGGCGCAGGTGCTGGAATCCGACGCGGTCACCGTGGTCTTCTTCGGCGACGGCGCCATGGATGAGGGCGTGGCCTACGAAAGCCTCAACATCGCCAAGCTGTGGAACCTGCCGCTGATCTTCCTGATGGAGAACAACTACCGCAGGGCCGGAAGGGTCAACGCCGACCACGGCGCCGACGACCTGGCCAACATCCCCAGGGCGCTCAACCTCGAGACCATCACGGTGGACGGGGGCGACGTGGGCGAGGTGTACACCACGGTGGAAGAGCTCGCGCGGCGGACGCGCGGCGGCGAGGGGCCGTTCTTCGTCGAGGCCCGCACCCACCCCTGGCCGGGCAACGACGGCGCCCATCCCGAACTGTTGGCCGGACTCACCGACATCAACTGGGCCTGGGACCCGTGCCCCGGGCCCGAGAACATGCGGTCCTGGCACGCCGAGGGCGACGGCATCCTGGCCTACGCGCGGGAGCTCGCGGCGAGCGAGGGCTGTGACCGGGACACCGTCGTGCGGATCGACGGGGAAGTCCGCCGCGAGGCTGACGCCGCGGCGCAGTTCGCGCTGACAAGCCCGCTACCCCCGCCGGAGGCGGCGGTCAAGTACGCGTACGCGGGAAGGGGTGACTAGCCATGGCGCGCGAGATGACCCTGGGGGAAGCGCTGGTCGAGGCATTGGCCGAGGCCATGGAGCAGGATCCGCGGGTAGTGCTGATCGGCGGCGGCCTGGTGAGCTCGGGGCCGGCCGCGGCGCGGTTCCGGGCGGTGCGCGAGCGGCACGGGCGCCGCATCAAGTCACCGCCCATCGCGGAGCTGGGCTATTGCGGTATCGCCGCCGGCGCGGCCATGGCCGGGCTGCGCCCGCTGGTGGACATCGGCACCGCGACCTTTTCCTACGAGGCGATCCCCCAGATCAACAACGAGGCCGCCATCGCCTATTCCAACTCCGGGGGCCAGACCAACGTGCCGGTCACCTACTTCATGCGCTACGGCATCCGCGGCGGCGGCGGCGTGCAGCATTCCGGCAGCCCCCAGCCCTGGTACTGGAACACCCCGGGCCTGCAGGTGGCCATGCCCGCCACCCCGGCGGACGCCAAGGGACTGCTCCGGACGGCGCTGCTCAAGAGCCAGGACCCGACCATCTTCTTGGCCCACGAGCGGCTCCTGGGCGAGCGCGGCGCGGTGCCCGACGGCGAGTACGAAACCGAGTTCGGGAAGGCGGCGGTGGCGCGGGAAGGGAGCGACGTGACCATCGTGGCTTCGGGCGTGCAAGTGCCTCGGGCGCTGGCGGCGGCGGCGGCCCTGGCGAACGACGGCATTTCGGCGGAGGTAGTGGACCCGCGGACGCTGGAACCGCTCGACGCCGACACCCTGATGGCGTCGGTCCGGAAGACCGGCCGGCTGGTGGTCACCGACGAGAGCCACGACAACTGCGGGGTGGCCGCGAACATCGCCGCGCTGATGGCGGACCTTGCCTTCGACAGCCTGAAGGCCCCCATCAAGCGAGTCGCCATCCCCCACGTGCCCATCCCCTTCGCGGTGCCGCTGGAGGACCACGTCACGCCCACCGCCAAACGCATCGAGGAGACCGCCCGGGCGATCATGGGGTGACGCTGCTCAATCAGGACGCCCTTCGACTTCGCGCCGCTGACGCGGCGCTACGCTCAGGACGAACGGGAACTCCACGGAACTCGCCATGCCTGTTCCGAACCTGTCGAAGGCCCTGTCCCGAACCTGTCGGAGACCTTATCCCGAACCTGTCGGAGACCTTATCCCGAACCTGTCGGAGACCTTATCCCGAACCTGTCGGAGACCTTATCCCGAACCTGTCGGAGACCTTGTCCCGAACCTGTCGGAGACCTTGTCCCGAACCTGTCGGAGACCTTGTCCCGGGCCTGTCGGAGACCTTGTCCCGGGCCTGTCGGAGACCTTGTCCCGGGCCTGTCGGAGACCTTGTCCCGGGCCGGTCGGAGACCCTGTCCCGAGCCTGTCGGAGACCTTGTCCCGAGCCGGTCGGAGACCTTGTCCCGAGCCGGTCGGAGACCCTGTCCCGAGCCGGTCGGAGGCCTTGTCCCGGGCCGGTCGGAGGCCCTGTCCCGAACCAGTCGAAGGCCCCGTCCTGAGCCGGTCGGAGGGTCTGTACTGAGCCTGTCGGAGGGCTCAGGACGAACGGGGGTTTCCATCGCGGACAAATTTTCTTCCGTTCGTCCTGAGCGTAGCGCCGCGTCAGCGGCGCGAAGTCGAAGGGCGCCATCACGGCCCGGCCAGGGCCCCGCAACACCCTCCGCTCTCCTACTCCGCTTCCCGATACTCCCGCGCGAACCCGCACAGCCGCTCAACGCACAGCTCGAACAGCTCGCCGCCCTTCTCGGCGCTGGCGAGGTTAGGATCGCCCATCACCCCCGACGGCGACAAGTCCTCGCGCGGCGTCTGGACGTAACCTCCCACCTTCCGCACGAAGTCCGGCATCTGCGGGCCGAGGTGGGTCACGAGGCTGCCCTGGGAGCACAGCTCCGCGCGCAGGTGCAGGTTCATGGAGGTCTCCACCGCGCCGGCGTGGCCGACGCGGCCCCCCGGCATGTTCTCGTCCGGGAACAGCCGGTCCATGTCGTCGACCACGAGACC
>JAPOQB010000114.1 GCA_026710965.1 Deltaproteobacteria bacterium
CCAACTGTTCGGGCTCTGGGGTACCTCAGGGCGTGACGACCTCGCTGAGCGACGGTCTCTCTGACCCAGGACGAATCGGTCTGTCACGCCCTGTCCTCTCTTTTCCCCTTCTCCCCCTCAAGATACAAGGACGAACGGGGGCAAGGCTCCTGCTCCGTTGCGCTCAGGACGAGCGGTAGGGAACTTCGCTCCGTCGCGCTCAGGACAAGCGGTAGCAAGATCCCCTCTCCGCTCGTCCTGAGCGTAACGAAGCGAAGTCGAAGGACGGTTCCGAAATCACGACGGCTCCGGTATAGATGAACGACACTTGAAACCCGGAGCTACTCGATGAAATACGTGGGCCAATCGGTACGCAGTCTGGACGCGGATGAAAAAGTAACCGGCACCGCCGTCTATACGGCGGACCTCACCATCCCGGGAATGAAGTTCGCCAGGGTCATCGGCAGTCCCCACGCGCACGCGCGCATCGACGGGTTCCACCTCGAAGACGCGCTCGCGGTCCCCGGCGTGCGTACCATCGTGACCCATGACAGCCTCGACTTCAGCCGGCTGGGGTGCCTCCGCACCCTCAAGCCGTACGGCCAGGCGGTGAAGGACCGTCCGGTGCTGGCCCACGGCAAGGTGCGGTTCCAGGGCGAGCCCGTGGCCATCGTGGTGGCCGACAGCGAGACCGCGGCCGTGGAGGCGGCGGCGCGGGTGGAGGTACGGTACACGCCGCTGCCCCAGGTGTCGGAGATGATGTCGGCGATGGAGGGCGGCACCCTGGTGCACGACGCCGACTCCGCCTACGACCGCGAGGGCGAAAGCGACTTCGACCACGACTACGGCCGCAACAACTGCGGCGGCACCCACTTCGTCCAGGGGGATCCGGAGCGGGCCTTTCGCGAGGCCGCCCACGTCATCGAGGACCATTTCTCCTTCCCGTCACTGTTCCACTACCCCATGGAGCCACACTGCGCCGTGGCCACGGTGGACGACAAGTCCGTCACCGTGCACACCTCCTCGCAGGCTCCCTTTCCCGTGCGCGACGAACTGGCGCGCATGTTCGGGCTCGAGCAGGAGCAGGTGACGGTGAAGGTCCCCTACGTCGGCGGCGGCTTCGGCGCCAAGGGCCACATCGGCGTCGAGCACCTGGCGATCCTGGCGGCGGCCGCCTCCGGGGAGACGGTGCAGCTCCGCATGTCCATGGAGGAGACCGCGTTCACCGCCCGGCGCCATCCCGCCGAGATCGAGATCCGCACGGGGCTGCGCGAGGACGGCACCCTGCTGTGCCGGGAGGCCAGGATCTATCTGGACACGGGCGCCTACGCCGACTTCGGCATCCAGGTGACGCGCAAGGCGGCGTTTCGCTCCGTGGGACCCTACCGGGTGGCCCACGCCCGGGCGGATTGCTACTCGGTCTACACCAACAAGGTGCCCGCCGGCGCCTTCCGCGGCATCGGCAGCGTGCAGCTCGGCTGGGCCTGCGAAGCCCACACCGACCACATCTGCACCGAGTTCGGCTACGACCCCATCGAGTTCCGCCTCAAGAACCTGCTGCGGGCCGGCGAGAAATACGTGCTCGGCGGTCCGCCGCTGGACGGCAATCCGCACGCCGCGCTGACGGCCTGCATGGAGCTCTTCGAGAAGACCCGCCAGGCCCGCACCCCCGAGTCCCTGGCGCGGCCCGGCGAGAAGATCGGCACCGGCGTCGCCTGCGCCATCAAGGACCTTTCCACCACCCAGTACAACGCCCGCATCGTTTTCGAAGACGACGCCACCTTCACGGTGCACGCCAACGCCCCGGAGATCGGCGGCGGCGCCATGACGGTGCTGGCACAGACCGCGGCCGAGGCGCTCGGGGTGGGCATCGACCGGATCACCATCGCCCCCTACGACACCAGCACCACGCCCGGCGCCTCCGGCGTCTACGGCAGCCGTATCACCGTGCTCATGGGCAACGCGGTGAAGCGGGCGTCCGAGGAACTGCGGGA
>JAPOQB010000111.1 GCA_026710965.1 Deltaproteobacteria bacterium
ACGGCATCCTGGCCTACGACGTGGGCGCCCACACCCACCAGATCGCCACCCAGTGGCGCACGGACGTGCCGCGCACGCTGCTGGCCACCAACGGCTGGTCGTCCATGGGCTTCGGCATGCCCGCCGCCTACGCCGCCAAGATGGTCCACCCCGACCGTGCGGTGGTTGGCGTGGTTGGGGACGGCTGCTTCCAGATGACGGCGGGGGAGCTGGCCGTGGCCCGGCGGCGCAACCTCGCGGTGCCCATCATCGTCCTCAACGACGGCTGGCTGGGGCTCATGAAGGTGAAACAGGAGCGCAGGGAATTCCCGCTCTCCGGCGTGGAACTGGGCACCCGGGCGGACACCCCTCCGCACTACTTCGGCGTCCCCTGCCGCAGCGCCGAAGACCTCCAGCAACTCGAGGCCGCCATCCAATGGGGCCTGCACCTCGACGGCCCCAGCGTCATCGAGGCCTTCATCGACGTGGAGCCCTACTCCGCCACCGTCTTCGACTGACGACTACCGCCGGTCAGTCGATACTGCCCTCTTGCTTCAGCGACCGCCGGATGGTGCCGACGGTCTTCACGAACGTATCCTCTTCCATGGTCGCCATGGT
The DNA here is from genome assembly GCA_026710965.1 of Deltaproteobacteria bacterium. Classification (GTDB taxonomy): domain Bacteria; phylum Desulfobacterota; class Binatia; order UBA9968; family JAJDTQ01; genus JAJDTQ01. Next base: position 598 of record JAPOQB010000111.1, read on the forward strand.
GCGGGGCCGGGGCAGACGGGTGCTGGCGATCTCGTCGAGATGACCCGGGCGGGGCGACATGATCGCCACCCGGTCCGACAGGAAGACGGCTTCGGGGATGCTGTGGGTGATGAAGAGGACCGTCTTCCTGCTGGCCTCCCAGATGCGCAGGAGTTCCAGGTTCATGCGTTCCCGGGTCAGGGCATCCAGGGCGCCGAAGGGCTCGTCCATCAGCAGCAGCGGGGGGTCGTGGACCAGCGCGCGGCAGATGGAGGCCCGCTGCTGCATTCCTCCGGAGAGCTGGTACGGGTACTTGTCCTCGAAGCCCGCCAGCCCCACCATCTCCAGGAGGCCCATGGCTCTCGTCCGGTACTCCTTGAGATTCAGGCCCCGGACTTCGGCCTGAAGCATCACGTTGTCCAGCACCGTGCGCCAGTTCATCAGCACCGGACTCTGGAACACGATGCCCACGTCCGGGGTGGGACCGGTGACACGGGAGCCGTTGACCGCCACCCGTCCGTCGGTGGGACGCAAGAGCCCGCCGATGATGCGCAGCAGCGTGCTCTTGCCGCAGCCGCTGGGGCCAAGGATGGAGAAGAACTCTCCCTCCCTGGCCCCGAAGTTCACCTTGTCCAGGGCATGGACGTCGCCGTCACGGGTGCTGAATACCATCGAAACATCTTCGACCAGGATGGTGGTTTCGGCCATGCCCGCCTCTTTCTACCGCGCTACTGCGAGATGAAGTCGTTGGTGTAGTAGCGGCTCACGTCGATCTTCTTCTTCAGGCCGCCGTACTTGAACAGGATCTCCTGCGCGCTCTCCCAGTCGGCCTTGGCCGTCCAGCCCAGCGGCTTGCCCTTGGAGTTCTTGGTCTGGAACAGCGGAAAGCTCGCGAGCATCTCCTTCATGACGGTATTCCGCTTGCGCTCCTTGAACACCTTCAACGCCGAGTCGACCGCGGCGTCGGGGTTCTTGATGGCCGCCTGGATGCCGCCGCTGAGACCCCGCAGGAATTTCCGGATCAGGTCGCCGTCCTCCAGGGTCTTGGTGTTGATGATGATGCCCACGCCCAGGAGCGGCGCGCCGTGTTCGGCAAACTTCAGCACGTTGAGCTTGACGCCCGCGGCTTCGATCTGCGGCACCTGCTCGTTCACGTAGGCGACGATGCCGTCCACCTTGCCCTGCAGCAACGCCTCCCGCTTGGCGCCTCCGGAGGAGAGCTGTACCACTTTGACCTTCCCCTTCAGGCCGTTGGCGTTGAGGAACGCCGGCAGCATGGCCTGGTCACCGCCCCCCGCGGTGACGGCGATGGATTTGCCCACGAGGTCCGCCGGCGCCTTGGCGCCGTGTTTGGCGGGAATCGCCACCGACATCGGGTGGATCTGGAGCTCGCCGAAGACCCCCTTCACGGGAATGCCGCGCACCACGCCCTTCATCATGGTGCCGTAGTCCGCGGTGCCGAAATGGTCCTGGCCGGCGCCCATGAGCTTGACGCTGGTGCCCGAGCCCTTGCCCGTGAGGATGGTCACGTCGAGCCCTTCCTTCTCCCACAGCCCGAGGTCCTTGGCGTAGTAGTAGGCGGGCGCGTGGCCGTAGAGGATCCAGCTATAGCGGAACGTGATCTTCCGGAGGTCCTTGGCCCATGTGCTGGACGCCAGCAGCGGCAGCACGAGCACCATGGCCAACAGGCAGACCCCGATCTTCCCTTTATGCCCCTTTGTGATACTCATCGCTGTCCTCCTTTCGCGGGTTCCTTCGCGGCGCAGGGCGTTAGAGGCGGCCCTCCTCCTGGCGGAAGGCTACATGCCACGGTATGCACAGTTTCTCCACCCAGTGGATCAGCCAGAAAAAGCCTATGCCGATGGCGGATACGACGATGATGGTGGCGAACAGCAACTCCGAGTTGGTGTCGCTGTTGGACAGGACGATCAGGTAGCCCAGGCCGTAGTCCGCTCCCACGTACTCGCCGACGATGGCGCCGCTGGTGGCGAAGGCCACCGCGACCTTCGCCCCGCTGAAAAAGTAGGGCAGGGAGTTGGGAAAGCGGCTCTTCCAGAAGATCTGCCACTTGCTCGCCGACATGGATCGGACCATGTCGACCATGTCGTTCTCCACCGCGTTCATGCCCGCGGCGGTGGCCACGACGATGGGGAAATAGCTCATGAGAAAGCTGACCACGATCTTGGGCGCGATGTTGAAGCCGAACCAGATGATCAGGAGCGGCGCCACCGATATGTAGGGGATCGTCTGAAGGAACACCAGGATGGGCGAGACGATCTTCTCCATCACCCGCGACCACACCATGACGAAGGCCGTGGCCACCCCCAGCACGATGCTCAGGGCATACCCGCCGACGATCTCGAAAATGGTCACCGGCGCGTGGGTGAGGAAGGTGTCGTAGGACCGGAACACCTTGCTGAAGGCCGCGGTGGGGGAAGGCAGGAAGGTTGTGCGGAGTTCCAGTATCACCACGGTCAGTTGCCACACGGTCAGCAGCAGGGCGATGGCCACCGCGGGATAGATGACCTCGGCCGTCAGCAACCGTCCCCAACCCGCTTGTGCCTTGTGGGCCGTCTTCATGGCCTCCGTTCGCCTCCCGACCGCCATGCCTCACCAGGTCATGTTCAGGCCGGTTTCCTGGCGCACGGATACGTGCCAGGGAATGGCCAGTCGTTCGAGCCTCATGACCACGACGTAGAGCACGATGCTGACGAACGACAGGGTCAACAGCGTGGCGAAAAGCCCGGCGGTGTCCAGCTCTCCCTGCATGAGCAGCAGGTGGTACCCGAGGCCGCTGTCCGAAGCCATCCACTCGCCCACGATGGCCCCCACCGTGGCAAAGGGGACCGCCACCTTGGCGCCGGCGAAAAAATGCGGCAGCGCCGTGGGGATCCGCACCTTGCGGAACACCTGGAGGGTGCTCGGGGACATGGAGTGGATCAGTTCGAGCATCTCGGTCTCGACGGACTTGAGCCCCGCCGTGGTCGAGATGAACACCGGAAAGAACGAGATCAGAAAGGCCACCAGCACCTTCGGCGCGAGGCCGAAACCGAGCCACACCACGAACAGCGGCGCCACGGCGATCTTGGACACGGTCTGGGAGAACAGGAACAGCGGCATCAAGGCCTTGTCGAGCGTGGACGACCACACCACCATGACGGCGAACAGGCCGCCCAGCACAATGCTGCAAGCGTACCCCAGGAGCACCTCGTAGCCCGTGACCAGGCTGTGTTCGTAGAGCGTCGCCGCATATTCGAAGAGGCTGAGAAGAATCTCCGACGGTCCGGGCAGGATGTAGTTGGGGATGCCGCTGAGGCGCACGTAGGCTTCCCAGGTCCCCAGAAAGACGCTGATGGCCGCCACCGGGTACAGCAGGTCGAGGTAGATCTCG
>JAPOQB010000795.1 GCA_026710965.1 Deltaproteobacteria bacterium
GCGCACGTTGGGGTACTTGTCGAAGATGCCGTTGAAAACGATGCCTCCGAAGGAGATCATCTGCCCGAAGGGGTGGCCCAGCGCATGCACCGGAGCGTAGGGATGCAGGTCATCCATGCCCAGGTTTTCGTGGGCCCCGCCGTGGATGCCCAGGCAGCAGCCCAGCCGGTTGGCCTCTTCGTAAATGGGCCAATAGTACTTGTGGCCGAGATGCAACTGGATTCCGGTGGACGGCAGCATCGCCCCACACATCCCCAGTTCCTCCACCGCCCGGCGCAACTCCTTCACCGCCTCGTCCGGCTCCTGCAGCGGGATCAACGCCACCGCCTGGAATCGCGGACTCTTGTGGATGTAGTTCTCCGCGATCCAGTCGTTGTAGGACCGCGCCAGGTCGATGGCCCAGTCCTGGCTTATCACCTTGCCGTAGGACAGGCCCACGGTGGGATAGAGGACCGTCCGGTCGATGCCCACGTCTTCCAGGAACTCCACCCAGCCGTCGAAGCCCACCTGCTGGAACGAGCCCTCCGGGAGCTTGTGGGCGTTGGCGGAATGCAGGTGATCCAGCGGCGGAAACGGGTTCGACCACCGCATCTGTTCCTGCACCGCCTTGGGAAAGCGGCTGGTGATGGCCTCCATGTCCTCCACGACATGGCCGTCGCCGTCAATGATCTGATACTTGTCCATGGGTAACCTCCTGGTCGGCCCGTATTGTTGTGTAGTTGAGGACGCCGGCGCGGGCGCACCACGCCGCGCCGGATGATTCGGGTCTTAACCCGCTCCATGAAACTTGTCAACAAAGTCGTCTTGGTTCCCGGCAAACCCGGCCGGTCCAGGACACCCAAGGCCCGCCGCCGGCGCCGTTCCGGGCGTTGACTTGTCCCGGGTTGTATGCGTCAATCCCACCATTCCCCTGCAGCCCTTCGCCGAACGCGCAACGAGACCATGAACTTCAGAAACAAGCCCATCCTCCCCTTCATGGGGATGGCATGTTCGGTGGCGCTCCTCGCGGGCGTCGCCGCCGCGAATTCGGGCGGCAGCACGGACCGGGGTTTCACGAGCCGCATGGTGACGATACTGAACGGCCTCCCGGGCACCGCCCGGGCCCGAGTGGTCCAGGAGATGAGACGGGCGGCCGGCGGGAGACCCGTTTTCCGCCGCTCACGGGCTCAATGGAATGCCAGCGTGACCCAGTCATCGAGGAACTGGCGCGGGCGCGGGAGACCCGTCCGCGAGAACAGGACCATCCGGGCGCGATACCAGGGCCCCCGTCTGGTGTTCGACTACAGGAATCCCGCATCCAGGGTCGGGGGCAGCACGGCCAGACCTCCCGGGGTGCCGGGTTACCGGATCGCCGTCGCCTCGGTCCCGGGTATGGTCAACTGGAAGGGCGTCGAATATTTCGTCATCAACCGCGCCGGAGGGTGGTACCATTCCGTTCTCCTTTCGGACATCAGGGACAAGGACGACACCGACTACATCGCACTGGGCGTGTGGTTTTGGCTCGGCGACCTGGACAACCCCCACGACCGCCGCAGGCCACACGTCACGGCAGTGGCCAGCGGCAGCAATCCGTTCAACCCCCGGCGCATCCGCGCGCTCACGGCGAGGGGGACTTACCGAGGCCACGCCGCCGGCGTGTATGCCGCGGATGAAGGGACGCCCCTGTTCCGTTACTTCCAGGCCGAGGCGAGGCTGACGGGAGACTTCAAACAGGGACTTGTCACGGGCGTCCTCACACACGGTACCGACACGGCCACCGGGCGGTTGCTGTTCCGACGAGCCAATTTGAAGGGTGTCCCCATACGGGACGCCGCCCGCTTCCACGGCCCGGTGGACGGCACTGCCGACGGAGTGCCGCTCCAAGGCAACTGGGGAGGCCGTTTCTTCAGCAATCTCGCTGTCTCGACCGCGCCGCCGGGTTCCCTCGCCGGCACCTTCGGGGCGCTGACCGGGAATGACGGGAAGGCAGTCTTCAGCGGCTCCATCGCCGCGTACCGGCAGCAACTCATAGCGTGGAGGGACCTCGAACGACATTTCGTGTCCCGCTAGTGTGGTCTCTCACAAACGCGGTTATGAAGATTCGAGGGCATTTGGGTTGTCGGCAAGGCGCGATGACCTGTAGGGGCGGCGGGCGGCCCGGAAGCGCGCCCGCACGTACGGAGTAGAGATGACCTGGCTGAACCTCGGCTCCCTCGGGGGCCTGATCGCCTTTGCGTTCCTGGCCTGGGCCGCGGGCGGCTTCAGGCGTCCGATTCCCTGGCGCACGGTGCTCACGGCCGGCGGCCTGATGCTGGTCCTCGGCGCGGTGGTGTTCTGGGCGCCGTGGACCCGCACCGCCCTCATCTGGGTCAACGACACCGTCATCACCGTTCTCAGAGCCGGCAACGAGGGCGCCCGTTTCCTGTTCGGGCCGCTGGCCCTGAACCCGGGCGAGACCGCCCCGGGGGGCGCGCCCTCGGTGGGCTTCATCCTGGCGGCACAGGTGTTGCCGGCGGTGGTCTTCTTCGCTTCCCTCATGGCGGCCCTCTACCACCTCCGCATCCTGCAACCCATCGTGAAGCTGTTCGCCCTCCTGTTCCACAAGACCATGGGCCTGTCGGGCGCCGAGTCCCTGGCCGGTTCGTCCAACATCTTCATCGGCGTGGAGTCGGCCATGACCGTCCGTCCCTACGTCGACCGCATGACGCGCTCCGAGCTGCTCACGCTGATCACCTGCGGCATGGCCACGGTGGCGTCCACGACGCTTGCGCTCTACGTTTTGTTTCTCAGGGACAGCTTCCCGCTCATCGCGGGACACCTGGTGTCGGCGTCCGTGATGTCCATTCCGGCGGCGGCGCTGGCGTCCAAGCTGATACTGCCCGAAACCGAAGTCCCGGCGACCTTGGGAGCGGTGCCGCCCATGGCCGAGGACGAACGGAAGCAGAACACCATGGCCGCCTTGATGGACGGCTCCTGGGAGGGCCTCAAGCTGGCCGCGGGCATTGCCACCCTGCTCATCGCGATCCTGGGTTCGGTGGCGCTCATCGACTACGGGCTGATCAAGTTGACGGCTCCGCTCAGCGATGCCTTGGGGGGACCC
>JAPOQB010000163.1 GCA_026710965.1 Deltaproteobacteria bacterium
CGCCATGGCGCCCATGCGCAGCCCGAGGAGATGCCGCCTGGTGCTGCCATAGAGACCGGCCGCCACCGGCACGGTGTGCCCCTGGACCTCGCGAAACAGAAAAGCCTTGTTGTCGCTCTGCTCGCATGCGTCCACGTACGCGGCGAGTTCGTGAACCGCTGAAACGGGCCGATCCACCTCGACAAGCTCACCCTCGCCCCGCAGTCGATCCAGGAAGCAGCGAAAACCCACTTCCGACATGATCCCCCCGTGGCCTTTCACCTAGTGTCCTGTCCCACGTAATTCTTTACCGAGCTGCGCAGGATTTCTTGTCGTCGGCAAGGCGCGATGACCACTGGGGGCGACCTGCGGTCGCCCCCAGTGGCGGGCACCACGCGAGGAAGAGCAACGCAGCCGACGACAAGAAAGACAAGCAGATTGGTATAGAATTGCGTGGGAAAGGACACTAGCACATGACTTTCCCGGGAGGTAGCATTCCGCTACCCCGCTGGAGGGCGCGCGACGGCGCGGCGCACCACCGAGGCGCCTTTCAAATACAGACACCCCGGAGCATAATGCCCCCATGGAGGAGTTGGCCTTCACCCCCGTCGACGAGTTGACCCGTCTGGTCAGGACTCGCCGAATCTCCTCGCGAGAGCTTGTCGAGATGTTCCTCGACCGCATCGCCAGGCTTAATCCCGGTCTCAATGCGTACCTGACCGTGGCCGGGGAAGAAGCTCGGCGCGCCGCCGACAGTGCGGACGCGGAGGCGGCGCGGACCGATGCCTTGCCGCCGCTCTCGGGAGTACCGGTTGCCGTCAAGGATCTGGAGTTCACCAAGGGCCTGCGTAGCACGGGAGGATCCTTGGCCTACCAGGGGTTCGTACCCCGGGAAGACTCCGTGGTCGTGGAGCGATTGCGGCGCGCCGGCGCCATCATCCTCGGCAAGACGAACACTCCTGAATTCGGCTCATACGGACAGACCTGGAACCTGCTGGGCGAAGACTGCCGCAACCCCTGGGACCCGGCCCGGACCTCGGGGGGCTCCAGCGGGGGCAGCGCGGCCGCGGTAGCAGTGGGGCTGGCGCCCTGCGCCACCGGCACCGACGGCGCCGGTTCCATCCGGGCGCCGGCCGCTTTCTGCGGCGTTTACGGCTTCAAGCCTAGCTTCGGACGGATTCCCATGCACGGCGGTTTCCTCGGCCTGCCGCTCCACACCTGCCCGGGACCGTTGGCCCGCTCGGTCCGCGACGCGGCCATCATGCTGTCGGTGTTGTGCGGCCACGACCCGCGGGACCCCAACTCCACACGGGAAACGCCGCCGGAATTCGTCAGCGGGATCGAAGGTCCGATACCATCTCTTCGGATTGCGTGGAGTCCCGATCTGGGGTTTGCCCACGTCGACCCCGAAGTCCAAGGCTTGGCCGAGTCTGCGGCGCGCGTCTTTGAAACGCTGGATTGTAACGTGGAAGCGGAGAGCCCGCCCGTCGACACCGACCTGTTCGAGGTTGCCGACCCGGTGCGAAACGCGGACAAGTACGCCGCCTGGGGACACCTCCTCAAGGACCGTCCGGACGATCTGACGCCCTACGTCCGTTCGGTGCTGGAACGCGGCAGCCGGGTCACCGGCGAGGAATACTCCAATTCGCTCCGCGAACTGGAGCGCCTCAAGGCCCGCATGACGGATTTCTTCGAGCGATACGACCTTCTGGCTACACCCACGACCCCCGTGCCGGCCTATCCCGTCCGTCAACCGCCGCAAACCGTCAACGGTATTGAGGTGCCGCACTACGCCAGCACCACGCTGCTGACGATCCTGTGGAACCTCACCGGCCAGCCCGCCGCTTCCCTCCCCTGCGGGTTCACGGCGAAGGGATTGCCCGTCGGATTGCAGCTCATCGGCCGCTACGGCGACGACGTGGGCGTGCTGCGGGCTTCCCGGGCGTTTGAAAAAGCGAGGCCCTGGCCCACCGAGATGACCGTTCTTCCTAACCCTTCAGCAGCTTCTTGAGAAAGGCCTGGACCTCCGGCGGTGCCGTCATGGCGCGGTCGAGGATCCCCTGCGCATCGGCCCCGACAAAGGTCTGGATGGGTGCGCCGAATATCCGGGTCGCGTCCGCGACGTACTTGGGATCCTTCAGCATTTTCCCGACAGCGTTCGCCAACACGTCTATCGTCGCCTTGGGAGTCTTGGGAGGGGCGAACAGGCCCTTTTCGAAGTTGCCCCCCGACACGACCAACGCCTTGAACGCTTCCCAGGCAATGCCCGAGGGGGATTTGCCGAAAATCTTGCGGTATTCCTCTTCGAAGGTCGGGTACTCCGCCGCGGCGGGATCGCGTACGATATTCCCCTGGGCGTCCAACAGGCCCGAGTGGTACAGGACGAACGCCTTGCCTTCCTTTACCAGGGACCGGACCGTGGCGTTGAAGCCCGGCGGGCTCATGCCGGATATGTCGGCCTCGCCGCGCTGTATCGCCGCGGTTACGTCGGAATATCCCGGATAGCCGTAGACCTGCTTGCTGGAAATGTCTTTCAGAATGGCCTCGAAAATCACCGAACGTCTCATTGCGGTGGAAGACTCCCGAGAGGTGTCCGCCCTTACCAGCGGTCTCGGAAGTTTCGCCTTGAGCAATTCCTCAAGGCTGGTTACCCCCACGTGTGCTCCGACATAGGTGATGATGCTGAACCCGGCCACTGAAATAATCGGCATCTTGGCAAGGTCGTACCGCGCGCCCTTGTAGCCGAGCTGCTGCCGGGTCAGGGTGCCGCTGGACGACACCCCCAGGGTCAACCCGTCCGGCTTGGCGGAGTGGTGGAGGAAATTGAAGGCGATGGTGCCCCCGGCCCCGGGCATGTTCTGGACGATGACGGTGGGCTGGCCCTCGATGTATTTGCCCAGGTGCCGGGCGATAACCCGGCCATACACGTCCGTGCCGCCCCCGGGTGAAAACGGTATGATCAGGCGGATTCTCTTACCCTTGGCGAACGGCGTCTTCGAGTCCGCCTGGAGAGGACCGGCAACCGAGAGCACAAGGATCGCCGCCAGGGCAGCCCATATCGTACGGTGTCTCATGATGGTCTCCTTCGCACTGCGCCGGGCGCAGCGCTGGCCCGAAAATGCGAGAGCCGGGAAAATGTGCGCATTTCCCCGGCTCCCGCTGCCATGCTCCACAGCCGGACCGACGGGCGGGAGTCCCGGCCCCGGTCCGACCGATATTCGCCGCCAAGCGCGCCGATATTAGTCGATAGCGTGATGGCCTGTCAAATAACCGCCCGGCCTTTTTCGCCCGGCATTCGGTGACGGAACGCACCCCTCAGGTGACCCAGAGCTGGTCGGCCGGGAGCCCGATGGCGGCCCGGGCCAGCCGGACCTGTTCCCTCGTCGTAATCACCCGAAAGGACCGCGCCGTCTTGATGGCCCAGAAGGTCTCCTCCTGAATTTCCCGGGTGGTGGCGTATTTCTTCAGGATGTCCAGCACCCCGCCGCCGTGGAGCTGGTCCTTGGCCTGGTGCAGGCCGGCGTTCATCAGGGAACCGTGCGGTATGCCGCACAGCTTCTCCACGGTGTTGGCGCTGGCCGCCCAAGGGCCCTCGAACTCCCCCTTGTCGAGATAGCCGCGCTTGACCGCCACCCGGATGCTTTCCAGGCCGCCGATGGCGGCAAAGCCGCCCTGCCACGTCAACGTGCGGCTCAGGTTGTCCAGCGCGTGCATGCAGGCCATGAAGACCGGCGTCGGCTCGAACGCCTCCGCCTCCTCACGGGTGATTCCGAGCTGCCGGGAGTCGTGGTACAGCACCTCGATGTGGCACATGCCGTCGGCGTCCGGATCGGTCACCTCCTCGTCCCAGCAGTCGTGCAGGATCTCGCGGCGAACGTCCTGGTAGGGGCACCTGGCGGCG
>JAPOQB010000598.1 GCA_026710965.1 Deltaproteobacteria bacterium
CACGTCCAGGACCTCGAAGATGCGTTGACCGGAGGCCATGGCGCGTTGCATGACGCTGTACTGGATGGTGAGAGACCGTATGGGGTCGAAGAACCGCTGGACGTAGAACAGGAACGCCACCATCACGCCCAGGTCCAGGACGTTGTCGAGCACCAGCGAGCCGCCCACCACGATGACGACCCCGAGGGCCGCTCCGGTCAGCGTATCCACGATCGGCACCATGACCTGCGCGAATTGCGCCGACCTCAGGTGCGCATTGAGGTTCTCCGTCGCCTTCTCGTCGTAGAGCTCGAAGTTGACGGCTTCCCGCCGCATGCCCTGCACGGTACGAACCGCGTGGATGCCTTCGGCCAGGGCGCCGTTGGCGATGGAATTGGTCTCCCGGGCGTAGCGGAAGGCGGCCCGGGCCCGCGGCAGCCACACCAGGCGAACGAAGAAAAGGACCGGGACCACCGACAGCGCCAGCAGGCCGAGATTGAAATCCAGCCACAGCATGATGGCGACGATGCCGAAGAGCAGCAGCAGGTCGCCGAAGGCCGTGATGGAGTTTTCCAGGAACTCCTGAAGCGCGTAGACGTCCCCCTGCAGCCGCGACATCATGCGGCCCACTTCGGTCTTGTCCATGAAGGCCAGGGCGACGTACTGCAGGTGGGCGAACATTGCGCGGCGCAGGTCGAAAATGACCTGCTCGCCGGTTACACTCACCAGCCAATCCTGCGCGAAGTTGGCGGCATAGTTCACCAGGATCACGAGAAAAAAGATCACGATGTAGAACCACAGCAAGGCGATGTCACCGGGTGCGATGGCGTCGTCGATGGCGTGACGGATCACCAGCGGGATGGCCAACTGGGCGCAGGTAAAAAGCAGCAAGGCGCCGACACCGAGGTACAGCCGCCGCCGGTAGGGATAAACGTAGGACAGGAAACGCCGCACCACGTGCCGGTCGAAGGCGGCGCCGAACATCTCCTCGTCGCGGCTGATCTGCGAGCCCACAACCGCTCGCGGCGGACGCGTCCGCCCGCCCCAGGCCCCGGTGTACCGTCTCGCAGGGAACGTCATGCCTCGGTCCCTTCCCTGGCCCCGGCGTCCGCCGCGAGGTCGACGATATCCTGAAGGGGGCCGTCCAGGGTCTGCAGGGCGAACAGCGCCGCGTACCGGCCGCGCTGCGCCACCAGGGTGTCGTGGGTGCCGCGTTCGATGATGCGCCCGTCCTCGATGAAGATGATCTCGTCGGCGTGGCGCAACGCCCCCAGCCGATGGGAGACGATGAGGGTCGCGCAGCTCTTCGAGTGTTCCCGGAGCGCCTCGCGAATGCGTTGCTCGGTCCCGGCATCGATGGCGGCCATGGAGTCGTCGAGCACCAGCACGACCGGCCGCAGGATCGCGGTGCGGGCGATGGCCACCCGTTGCTTCTGCCCGCCGGACAGCGACACCCCCCGCTCCCCCACCAGGGTCCCGTACCGGTCCGGCAACTGGTCGATGAATCCGCCGATCTGGGCGGTGGCGGCGGACTCCTGTATGGCGCCGTCGTCAGCCCACGGATCGCCGTAGGCGATGTTGTTCTCGATGGAGGAGGTGAACAGGAACGTGTCCTGCTGGACCACCTTTACGGCGCGGCGCAGGGAATCGAGAGTGACATCGCGGATGTCCTGACCGTCCACGGTAATCCGCCCGCCGGTGACGTCGTAGTAGCGCGGCAGGAGATGGGCGATGGTGGACTTGCCGCTGCCCGGAGGGCCGACGATGCCGAGGGTCTTGCCCTGTTCCACCCGGAACGATACGCCGTCCAGGACCTGGGGCGCCCCCTCGCCGGCATAGGCAAAGGAGACGTCCTCGAACTCGAGGACGCCGCCGGTGATTTCCAACGCCTCGGTGTCGTCGCCGTCGCGTATGGGCGGCTCCAGGTCCAGCACCGCGAACAGGCGCGCGCCGCAGGTGGACGCCCGGGCGAACGCGTTCACCACCATGCCGAGCTGGCGCACGGGTTGCTGGAGTATGGTCATGAAGGCGAGGAACTCGGTCAGCGTGCCTATCGTGATGTAGCCGTTGATCACCCGCGATCCGCCTACCCACAACACCAGGCCCATGGACACGAAGAACGCGAAGTTCATGGAGGTCGCGGAGGAAACCCGCGTGCGGATGCGCCGACCCGCAAGCGCGAAGGCGTGATCCGAGGCGTCCTGGTATTTGTCCAGCTCGTGGCGCTCCGCGCCGAAGGCCCGCACCACCCGGATGCCGGTCAGGTTCTCATCCATGATCCGGCCCAGCACCGCCATCCTCTCCTGCAACTCGAACCACATCTCCCGCAGCCGGCGCCTGACGGTGGTGGAACGCAACGCCACGAACGGCACGAAGCTGAGGCTCAGCGCCCCCAGGAACGCGTCCGTGGACAGCAGCACGTAGGCGCCCACCCCGACAAGCACGATGAACAGGAGCACCCGCAACGGTCCCATGTTCATGAAGCCGCGCACCCCCTCCAGATCCAGCATCCCGCGAGTGATGAGCTCGCCGGTATGGACGCGGTCATGAAAGGTGAAGTTCAGATGCTGCAGCTTGTCATAAAAAGCCATCCGCAGCCGGTAGGCCAGGTGATGGCCCAGCGTCTCGCCGCAGTAGTTGTGGGTCAGCGTGAACAGGCCGCGCAGGGTCGCGGCGCCCAGCAGCAGCAAGGCGGTTCCGTAGAGGGCCTCCCGGGCCTCTTCGTCCGACATCGACGTCCCCAGCAAACGGACGGCGCCGTCCACGGCGTCCCCAAGATACTGGGGGATCATGAGCTGGAAGAAACCGGCCGCCAGAATCGTAACGGTCGCCAGCGCCAACCGCAGCCGCTGCGCTCCGGCGAGCTTGAAGATCCGCCACAGCACCGCTACGTCGTCACCGGCGTCGCGGTCCTTGTCGATGGTCATGCCCGAATACGTGCGCGCGTAGATGTATTTCGCGGGCGGAGGGTCGGACCCGTTTCCGGACGCCGAGCCGTTTTTTGACTTGTCGTGAGTCGCCATCTGTCAGGGTGCAGGGGCAGGCTTGATCCTCAAGCCCGCGTGGCACGTGTGCGTGCCCGGCCAACCTACTTAAATAGTTGCTGAACGGCCTCGGGTCAAATCTTCGGTGGCCGGGGCGGGAGCCCCTCTCCCGTCCCTTCCGGACCCCGCGCGGTTACCAGAACCGGTCCGCCACCATCATCACCACCGCAAGGACCACCACCCCGACGACGACGGCCTGAAGCCGTCGCGGGTGCATCCGCTTGCACAAGGTAGCGCCGTAATGGACGCCGGCCAGGGACCCCACGGACATGAACACGGCGGCGTTGAGGTCGACGTCGGTGACGCCCTGACCCCGGCCGATGAACGCATAGAGAGAGGACATCACCGTCATCAGCAGCAGCGCGACGAAGATCGATGTGCCGACGTACCGGGATGTCTCGCGGTAGAAAAGCAGCAGCGAGGGGATGATCAGAATGCCTCCCCCGATGGAGGTCATCCCCATGACCGCGCCCACCAGGAAGAGAGCCGGGAACTTCACCACCGCACCCCTCCTGGAAGAGAGGAAACGGGTGTCCAGCCGGTCGTAGTCGAACAGCAGCGCCACCAGCGCAAAGCAGATGGACCCCATGACCGTGTAGCTGACCACGTCCTGAAGCATCTCGACGCCGCTCGGGGAGAGCGAGACCCGGCCCCATTTCACCGCCAGAGCGCCGGCCATGACGCCGGGAACCGCGGCCAGAAAGAAACGGACGCCGACGTCCAGGTTGACGGTTCCCTGCCGGTAGTGCCGGACGGCGGCCCAGATCTTGGTGAGGACGCCGTAGAGCCCGGCGGTTCCCACCGCCGCGATAGGCTCCAGCTTGATGATGAGCAGCAGGAACGGGACCGTCAGCACCCCGCCGCCAATGCCGGTCAGGCCGATCAGAAATCCCAGTACGAGGCCGGACAGAAGATAAAGGACGATTTCGGACAGGACGACGTCGGGCATGGTGGTTCCCGCCCCCCGCCTCAGCGGGACCCACTGACAGCAGTTTCAGGAGATCGTCTCGTCAGGACCGGGAACGGGGGTGAACTCTCTTCCCTCTTATTGCATTCCTGGCCGGTGCTGTCCAGGACGACCCGGCCGTGCGCCCCCGTGTCGGCGTCGTGTTGACACCGTTCCGCGGATCTGTCGTAATCCACGACGCGGCTCTTTCCCGGTTCCGCACCGGCTCCTTCCATGGATTACGGCGTATTCGATCATCTGGACCGCGGCCCCCAGCCGTTGAGGGACTACTACGAGGCGCGTCTGACGCTCATCGAGGCGTACGAGCACGAGGGTTTCTACGCCTACCACGTAGCGGAGCATCATTCGACGCCGCTGGGCATGGCGCCGTCCCCCAATGTGTTCCTGTCGGCCGTCGCCCAGCGCACCCGGCGGCTCCGCTTCGGCCCTCTGGTCTACGCGCTGCCGCTCCACCACCCGCTCCGGCTCATTGAAGAGATCTGCATGCTCGACCAGATGAGCGGGGGACGGCTGGACATCGGCTTCGGCCGCGGCTCGTCCCCCATCGAGCTGGCGGTGTACGGGCAGAAGCCGGACGAGGCGCAACGTATCTACGCGGAGGGACTGGACCTCATCCTGCAAGGACTGACCCGGAAGACTCTCGACTTCGCGGGCGAGTTCTTCAACTTCGAGGACGTGCCCATGGAGCTGGAGCCGCTGCAAAAGCCCCACCCGCCGCTGTGGTACGGCGTCCACTCGCCGGAAAGCGCCGAGCGTGCCGCCCGCCGGGGGCTCCACATCGTGAGCCTGGACCCAGCGGTCCCCACGCGCAGCTTCACCGACCGGTTCCGGGAGGTGTGGACGGAGGTTCACGGCGACGCGGCCCTGCCCAAGATCGGCCTCGGCCGCTTCGTCGTGGTGGCCGACGGTGACGGCGAGGCGCTTCGCATCGCCCGGCGCGCCTATCCCGTCTGGCACCGGAGCTTCAATCACCTGTTCCGGTTAAGGGGCAGCGCCCCGAGGCATCAGCGTCCCTCCGACTTCGACGGCGTCATCGCGTCCGGTCAGGGGATCGCCGGCAGTCCGCCGACCGTCCAGAAATTCCTGCAATCGCAGATCGAAACAGCCGGCGCCAACTATCTCATCGGCCAGTTCGCCTTCGGCGACATCTCCCTCGACGAAGCGCTCCGCTCCGTGGATCTCTTCTCCGAGAACGTGATGCCGGGGCTGGGCTAGGAGCCTGTCGAGATTTTGCGCCCTTCGACTTCGCTTCGCTACGCTCAGGACGAACGGTTAAGTCAAGGAATTCTGATGAAGATTCCGTTCGCCCTGAGCCCTTCGGCAGGCTCCGGACAGGCTTCGCGAAGCGAAGTCGAAGGGCGCCACACGGCGTTTTTCAACAACCTGTTAGGACATTGACCCGTTCGTCCTGAGCGTAGCGGAGCGCCAGCGAAGCGAAGTCGAAGGGCGCAAACTATCAATCGTAGGGGCGACCGGCGGTCGCCCTCGGCCCCGGGGCATCGGTGGGCTGGCCCATCAAAAGAGGATTTCCCAGCACTCCTCCAGCGATCTGACGCCTATCAGCTCGGGGTGCTCGATGTGCGGGAGCTGCTTGCAGTTGCCTTGGGGCAGGACGCACTTGCGGAATCCCAGCTTGCCCGCCTCGGCCACCCGGGCCTCCGCCCGGCTGACGGTGCGGATCTCTCCCGCCAGCCCCACTTCGCCGACGAAGATCATGTAGGGGTCCACCGGCCGGTCCTGGGCGCTGGAGGCCACCCCCACCGCGATCCCCAGGTCGACGGCGGGTTCCGATACGCTGACCCCGCCGGCGACGTTGATGAAGACGTCCTTGTCGAAAAAATTCATGCCCTTGCGCTTTTCCAGGATGGCCAGGATCAGGGCGACGCGGCTGGTGTCGACGCCGATGCAGGTGCGCCTGGGCAGGGTGAGAAAGGAGCGGGTCACCAGCGACTGGATTTCCACCAGGATCGGACGGGTCCCCTCCATGCTGGGGACCACCACCGAGCCCGAACCTCCCAGGGGGCGTTCGGAAAGGAAGATCTGCGAGGGGTTGGACACCTCCCGGAGGCCGGCTTCCTGCATCTCGAACACGCCGATCTCGTTGGTCGAGCCGAAGCGGTTCTTGACCGCCCGGAGGATCCGGAAGCTGTGGCCGCGCTCGCCCTCGAAATACAGCACCGTGTCCACCATGTGCTCGAGCACCCGCGGACCGGCGATGGCCCCGTCCTTGGTCACGTGGCCCACGAGAAAAGTGGCGATGCCGGTCTTCTTGGCGAGGGAAATGAGCGCGCTCGAACACTCCCGGACCTGGCCGATGCTCCCCGGAGCGGACGGGATGGCGGAGGTGTGGACCGTCTGGATGGAATCCACCACCAGCACCGCGGGCTTCACCGCTTTCACCTGTTCCAGGATGCGCTCCAGCGACGTCTCGCTCAGCACCAGCAGGTTCGACGACGCCAGGGAAATGCGCCGTCCCCGCATCTTGACCTGCTGCTCCGACTCCTCGCCGGAGACGTAGAGGCAGGGCGGTCCGTCATGACTCAGCGCCGCCACCGCCTGGAGCAGCAGCGTCGACTTGCCGATGCCGGGGTCGCCGCCGATGAGCACCGCGGACCCGTCCACCAGTCCGCCCCCCAGGACCCGGTCGAACTCCTCGATGCCCGAGCGCAGGCGGCTGTCGGTGTCCGTGGTTACGGCGTGGATGGGCGAGGGCGAACGAGCCGGGCCGGCGTCCCCGTCCACGGGGGTGCCGGGACGGGCCGTGACCGCTTCTTCCACCAGCGAATCCCAGCGGGCGCAGTCCGGGCACCGGCCCAGCCATTTGGGAGACTGAAAGCCGCAGTTCTGACATTCGTAGATGACCCTGGCTCGTGCCACGCCTCACCCCCTTGTTCATCATAGGGTGGGTGCAAAAGGAATGCCACTGTCACCCGACGAGGCTGATAGACTCCCCGGCTTCAACACTGTTAACATGGGCCTGTGCCCTTCTACCTGCACATCGACATGGACTCCTTCTACGTGTCCGTGGAGCGCGTGCTCGACCCTTCCCTGGTAGGCAAACCCGTGATGGTGGGGGGCGCCGGCCGCGGGGTGGTCACCTCGGCATCCTACGAAGCGCGTCAGTTCGGGGTCCGGTCCGCCATGCCGGGATTCCAGGCGCGCCGGCTCTGCCCCGACGGCATCTTCGTCCCCGGCCGGCGCGGGGTCTACAGCGAGTTTTCCAGGAAGGTCTTCGACCTGCTCCGTACCTTCTCCCCCGACGTCCGGGCCTTTTCCATCGACGAAGGACTGGTCAACCTCACCGGCACGGAACGGTTGATGGGCCATCCCATCCGCACCGCCAACGAGATCATCGACCGCATCAGGGAGGAGCTGGGGTTGCCGTCGTCCGGGGGCCTCGCCACCCACCCGACCCTGGCCAAGATTGCCGCCACCGCGGTCAAGCCCCGTGGCCTGCTCTACGTGCCCCCTGGTTCCGAGGAGCGCTTCCTCGGTCCCCTCGACGTCTCGGTCATCCCCGGGGTCGGACCCAAGACGCACCGTGAGTTGGTGGACCGGGGCATCGCGACGGTGGCCCAGCTTCTCGCTCACCCCCGGCTGGGCCGGCGCTACCTGAACCTGGAGCGGCCGGCGGAGGGCGGACGCGCGCACGAGCATTCGGTTGGAAGCGAAACCACGCTGGCGCAATCGCTCACGGATGCGGCGGCCATGGAGCGGGTGCTGGGCGGGCTCGTGGGAGACGTGGCGGCCAGATTGCGCCGCCAGGAGGGCCGCGCCCGGCGCGTCACCGTCAAAATCCGCTATTCCGACTTCAAGACCATCACCCGGTCACGCACCCTGAAGGCGCCGACGTGCTTCGACGTGGACATCTTCAAGATCGCGCGGGAATTGCTGACACGGAATCTGGCGCCGGGCAGGCCGGTGCGCCTGCTGGGGATCAGCACCAGCGGCATCACAACGGAGGGATGGCAGGACTCCATCTTCGACTACCGCGAGCGGGAATCCAAGGACCGGCTCTACAAGGGCATCGACACGCTACGGAACAAGTACGGCGAACGCGCCGTCACGCTGGGCGCCGGAAAGAACCGCTCGCACTGAGCAACGTGATGGCCCCCGCGGCATAGCGCCAAGGGCAGAATTAGCAGAACGTTGAAAGACTCCGTGTGGCACCCTTCGACTTCGCTTCGCTACGCCTGTCCTGAGCTTCGTCGAAGGGCTCAGGGCGAACGGTTAAGTTAAGGAATTCTGATAAAGATTCCGTTCGCCCTGAGCGTAGCGAAGCGAAGTCGAAGGGCGCCGACACTTGGGATTCAGGCAGAAGACATGACCGACACCTCCACAGAGCACCCGTTTCTCGCCGCCTGCCGGTGCGGCAAAACCCCCTACACGCCCGTGTGGCTCATGCGCCAGGCCGGGCGCTACATGAAGCACTACCGCGACATCAGGGCCAAGGTCGGCTTTCTCGAACTGTGCAGGAGCCCGGACCTCGTGGCGGAGGTTACGGTAACGCCCGTGGAGCGCCTGAACGTGGACGCCGCCATCCTCTTCGCCGATATTTTGCTTCTGCTGGAGCCCATGGGGGTGGGGCTGGAATACGCCGAGGGCGGGCCGAAGATTCAGCGGCCGGTGCGAACGGGCCGGGACGTCGACGGCCTGCTCGATCCGGTACCGGAGGAATCCCTGGCCTACGTCTACGCGGCGGTCCGCAGCACCCGCGCGGCCCTGGGCGGACGCGTGCCGCTGATCGGATTCTGCGGCGCCCCGTTCACGCTGGCGTCCTACCTGATCGAAGGCGGCGCCTCGCGGAACTACATCCACACCAAGCGCCTGTTCCACACCGACCCGGGCGCCTGGAGCGCGCTCATGGAGCGGCTGGTGACCGCCACCGTTGCCTACGTCAACGCGCAGATCGAGGCCGGCATCGACGCGCTCCAGGTGTTCGATAGCTGGGTCGGCTGCCTCGCGCCTGGGGACTATCGCGAATACGTGCTGCCGCACATGCGCCGTCTGATGGCGGAGGTCACGCCGGGCGTCCCGACTATCCACTTCGGCACCGGTACCTGCGGCCTGCTGGAGCTGATGCGGGAGGCCGGCAGCGACGTGCTCGGAGTGGACTGGCGCGTGGACCTGGACCAGGCGTGGGACCGCGTGGGCCACGACGTGGCGATCCAGGGCAACCTCGACCCCGTGGCCCTGTTCGCGCCCCCGGCCGAGATTCGACGGCGAGTCCAGGATATCCTCCGGCGGGTCGAAGGCCGCCC
>JAPOQB010000554.1 GCA_026710965.1 Deltaproteobacteria bacterium
GGCACCCTCGTCCGCCTGGGAGAGACGTTCGCATCCGACGCCGCGTTTTCCACCTCCGCAATGGCCGTGCTGTCCGACGAACAGGTGGTCGAGCGCTTGACCGGGATCAAGGGCATCGGGCGCTGGTCGGCGGAGATTGCGTTGATGCGCGGGCTGGCGCGCCCGGATACATTCCCCGCCGGCGACCTGGGCGTGGTCAAATACCTGGCGCAGGGCCTCCTGGGAAGGACCGGCAAGGCCACCGAGGCCGAGATGCGCGCCTTTGCGGAACGCTGGCGGCCCTACCGCGCGTTGGGCCTGGCGTACTGCTACGCCGAGTTGGCCACGCGCCGCGGCGCGAGCACCCCCGGCACTATCGGAAGCCGACGACAATGAGCACAGAGCCGGACCCAAAGAGCGCCGGGCGGACGCTTTCCATTATAGTGCCGACGTTCCGCGAAGCAGCCAACATAGCACCACTGGCCGAGCGCATAGCCGCGGCGTTGTCCGGCACCGGGATCGAGTGGGAGCTCTTGCTGGTGGACGACGATTCCGACGACGGTGGCGAGGCCGTGGCCGCGGAGCTGGGGCAGCGCCTGCCGGTGCGTATGGTGACTCGCCGGGATGTCCCCCGGGACCTCTCTTTGGCGGTCATCGAGGGTATCCGGCAATGCCGCTTCGACCGGCTGGTGGTGATGGACGCGGACCTGTCGCATCCGCCCGAGCGCATCGTCGATCTGCTGGCCGCCCTTGAGACCGATTGCGACATGATCATCGGCAGCCGCTACAGCCCGGGCGGTACCGTGGACAAGTCCTGGAGTCTATACCGCGTGCTGAACTCGCAGTTGGCGACATGGCTGGCGCGCCCCCTCGTGAAGTGCGCCGACCCCATGTCGGGGTTCTTCGCCACCCGCCGCGGCGCACTGCCGGACCTCCGGACCCTCAGGCCCATGGGCTACAAGATCGCCCTGGAGCTCATGGTGCGCGGGCGCCTGCGGGTGCGTGAGATCCCCATCGACTTCCGCGACCGAAGCGTAGGCTTCAGCAAGATGAACTGGCGGCAGCAACTCCGGTTCCTGCGCCACCTTTCCCGATTGTACAACTACAAGTTCGGCAGCCTGGCTCGGGTCCCCTTCTTCAGCGCCGTGGGCGCCAGCGGCCTGCTGGTGGACCTCGCCTGCTATCTCGGCCTTCAATGGGTTGGAGTCGAGCACCGTCTGGCGCGGTTTCTGTCCTTCTGGCCCGCGGTCGGCTGGAACTGGGCGCTCAACCGCGGCCTGACCTTCAGCGAAAGGGCGCGCCAGCCTCACCTGGGCCAGTTGGCCAGGTTCATGGCCAGCAGCCTTGTGGGCCTCGCGGTGAACGTCGGCAGCTACGCGCTGCTTACGAGCTACGTGGACCTGTTCGACCGCCACCGCCTGCTGGCGTTCTTTTGCGGTGTCGGCCTCGGCAGCATCGTCAACTTCCTGGTCGCCGATCTCTACGTCTACGGACGGCGACCCGAAACCGATCGCTGATCGGTTCATGCGGCCGCCGTCGACATGGATGTAGGCTAGCCTTCCTGTTCGGGATCGCCGGAACCCGCGCGGCCGTACGCGTCCTCGTAGCGGACGATGTCGTCCTCTTCCAGATAGCCCCCGGTCTGCACCTCTACCACCTCCAGCGGCACCGCGCCCGGATTCGCCAGCCGGTGTCGCGCCCCCAGGGGGATGTAGGTGGACTGATTCTCCGTCAGGGTGAAGGTTTCATCTCCCCGGGTCACCCGTGCGGTGCCGCGGACAACGACCCAGTGCTCGGCGCGGTGTTGGTGAGATTGAAGCGAGAGGATTTGGCCGGGATTCACGACGATGTGCTTGACCTTGAAGCCGGCGCCGCGGTGCACATCGTCGAACGCCCCCCAGGGGCGATGCACCTTGCGGTGCGCCCGGTGCTCCGCCCGGCCCGCGGACTCGAGCCTTGCCGCCACCTTCCCCGTGTCCTGAGCCGCCTCCGGACGTGTCACCAACACCGCATCGGCGGTGTCCACGATGATGAGACCGGAAACGCCCACCGCGGCCACCACCCGGTCCCCGGCGTTGATATAGGTGTCACGGACCCCCTCCAGGATGGTGTTGCCCCGGGCCACGTTGCCGTCGGCATCGCCGGCGCCGGCAGCCGCCACCGAGGCCCAGGAGCCTACGTCCGACCAGTCGGCGTCCAGGGGAATCATCACGGTGCCGGACGCGTGTTCCATGACCGCGTAGTCCACTGAAATGGCCGGCGACCGGGAGAACGACGGCGCCTCCAGCCGACGGAAGCCGACATCGTCCACCGCCCCGCGGTGGGCTTGCGACACCGCGTCGCGCACCGCCGGCGCGTGAAAGCCAAGCTCCCGCAGGTACCGCGAGGCCGAGAAAACGAACATGCCGCTATTCCAGTAGTAGCCGCCCTCCTCGCAGTAGCCGGCGGCCTCGCCGGCATCCGGCTTCTCCACGAACCGTTCCACCCGGCGGCCATCGTCGCTCACGCCGGTGGGTCCGCCCGCCTTGATGTATCCGTAGCCGGTCTCCGCATAGGCGGGAGCGACGCCGAAGGTCACCAGATGCCCGGCGGCCGCCTCCCGGACCGCGCCCCGGACCGCGCTCGCGAACCGCCTCTCGTCACCGATGACATGGTCCGCCGGCAGCACCAGCAGGATGGGGTCCTCACCGTGGTCAACCAGCCCCAGGGCCTCCAGCGCGGCCGCGGCGATGGCCGGCGCGGTGTTTCGTCCCACCGGTTCCAACAAGACCGCCGCCGGGGTCACGCCGATGGCGCCGAGCTGTTGGACCACCAAGAACCGGTGGGCCTCGTTGCATACGGCGATGGGCGGGTGCAACTCGTGCAGCGGGGCCAGGCGGCGGGCGGTGGCTTGAAGCAGGGTGTGCTCCTCCACCAGCGGGATGAACTGCTTGGGATGGAGCTCACGGGACAGCGGCCAGAGCCGGGTGCCGGCACCGCCCGAGAGAATGACGGGGAACACGACCTGGCTCATCCCGGCGGACTCCCGAAACCCGCTCCTCCCCGCAGGACCCGCCGGTTCCACCAGGCGATGAGCGGGGTGATGAGGAGGGTCGGCAGGATCCACGCCAGCCACTCCGGGCGGGTTTCGACGTTGACCACCACCGCGGCGGTGACCGTGGCGATGGTTCCCGCCAGCATGTTGGTGAGATGCCGGGCGATGCGTTGCCGGCCGGCGCGGGCCGGCGCGCGGTGGTAACGCAGGTCGGTGGCACTCAGCGCCACCGCGATGAATCCGAACACCGCCATGGTGACCCATTGCGAGTCGCCCCGCAGGAACAGCGCGCCGCCGTAACCCCACATGGCCAGGCCGGTGAGCCCCATGACCGCGACCGCGGCCCAGTCCACGCCCCGCGGGCGGCCGCTGGCGTTGCGGGCGAAGCGCCAGCCCGCGAACACGAGATAGAAACTGAATACGGCAACAAGGCCCAGCAGCAGGTCGGAACCCGCAATGGCCAACGGCACCGCGGTGACGCAGATCACCGTCATCGCCCACGCGTAGACCCGCCCCGCCCTCACGTGATGAGGGCCGCCCTTGACCGTGAGCAAAGCGACGGTGGCAGCAGCCAGCGCCGTAGCGCCGGCGGCAATGTGGATGACCAGGAGGACGGCACCCATCACTTGGTCCCTGCTACAGATCGAACCGGCGCACAAGCGCGAGCCGCAGGATGATCACGTGGTTCTCGACCTCGTAGGGACAGGCCTCTCGGGGTCCACCCGGTCCACACGGGTTGTTGCCAGAGCGGTTGACGTAACGCGTGCTCCGTCCAAAACCCAGATACGAACCATCCAGCCGCAATCTCCAGGCGTCGAACGCCGGAGTCTCGATACCGAGCCCGACGACCCAGCCGAGCCGGGTGGCGCTGTGATGGAACGAATCGTCCGGGTCCATCCGCGGGGGCATGTCGCGAACGTAGTCGATGTCGGTCAGGGAGTTCGATATCCTCGCCACGGCCGCGCCGCCGTTGATGAACAGGGTCACCGGACCCTCCTGGTGCTCCAGTCCCAGGCGCGCCGTGGCCGTCCACCGGAAGGACGCCCTCGCGGTCTCGTCCAGCCCGGCCGGGTCAACCCGGTTGGTGCGCGCCGACATGTCGCCGGAGGCGCCGTCCAGCTCGACCCTGAAACCCACGCCGTTCAGGTCGAACTTCCTTCCCAGCAACAGGCCTCCGACCAGGTCGGCGTCGTCATAGTCGGTGGCCCAGCCGCGCCGGCCCCAGTTGGCAAAGCCGTCCGGGTCCACGATCCGGTTCTCCTGGAACCCGGCGCCGATGAAGACGCCCCCGTAGGCATGCCCCCAAGCCACCGCCGCGTGTGCGCCGCGGATGCCGGCAACAAGCACGAACACCAGCAACACGAGCATCCAGGGACCCAAGACCCTCCGCATTCCGGCGGCGATTCCGGCAACAGGAGCCACGACCATGGCACCGATGTTAGCATGGACACCGGCGGATGAAGAAGCCGTCGAGTGAGCCGGGGGCCGGTTTGGAGCCCTTTCCCCCACGTTGACTGACGGCAGCGGAGTGCATATAGTCTCCGGGAAACGACCAAGGCCCTTGGAAATCCAGGGGCCTTGTTGCTTGGGCAAGCGGCGGCGTTCCCCACGCGGAACCGCCCCTTCCCGGGAGCACCATGGGTACGGTCCACGAAATTTACATCGCCCCCGAAGGCAGCGCACGCATGCGCAAGGTGGATGAGGCCGAGGCCGTCGCCAGCATGGGACTCAAGGGCGACCGCTACTGCGAGCGGGTGGGCTACTACAGCGGCTGGGACGAGTGTCAGGTGACCCTCATCGAGGCCGAAGATCTCGAGTCCGTCGCCGCCGACTCGGGCCTGCAGGTGCTGAACGGCGAGCACCGGCGCAACATCGTCACCCGGGGCGTCCGCCTCGCCGAACTGGTGGGGCACGCTTTCCGCGCCGGAGACGCGGTTTTGGCGTTCGACCGCCCGCGCCCGCCCTGCGCCTATATTCAGTCCATCACCGAATCGGGCATGACCCGGGCCCTCGTGGGCAAGAGCGGCATCTGCGCGCTGGTGGTCAAGGGCGGCGTGATCCGGCCCGGCGACGAAATCGCCGTGCTCTGAACGGGGCTGTGCAAAACACCCCGGCCCACCCGAGCTCGACCGCATCGTCTTCCACGTTCTTCTACGGTTGGATCATCCTCCTCGGAGGCTTCCTCGTCCTGGTGGTGGACGGCGGCGTACGCTTTTCCTTCGGCGTGTTGGTGAAACCGCTGGCGGCCGAGTTCGGCTGGGACCGGGGCGCCATCACCTTCGCTTACACCCTGAACATGCTGGTGTTCGGCTTCGGACAGATGATGGCCGGACGCCTGCTGGACCGCTACGGGCCGCGAGTGCTGTTCTCGGTCTCGGCGCTGGTGGCTTCCGCCGGCCTGTTCCTGACCTCCCGCACCAGCTCCATCCCCGAGCTCTACCTGTACTACGGCGTCGTCACCGCGGTGGGGGTGTCGGGAATTACCATCGGCGTGGTCTCCTCCACGGTCTCCCGGTGGTTCAAGAGCCTGCGAGGCCTCATCGGCGGCATCGCCGTCACCGGCACCGCCTTCGGGCACTTCGCGATCATCCCGGTGCTGGCCTATTCCCTCGAACGCTTCGGCTGGCGCGGGTCGTGGATGGGGCTGGGCGTCCTGGTCTCCGCGGTGGTGGTCCCGGTGGCGCTGGCTCTGATGAAGAAAGAGCCCGCGGACATGGGCCTGTCGCCGTACGAAACCGCCGGGACATCCTCGGTCCGGCGGACCTTCCCTGTGCCGGACTTCTCACCGAGGGAAGCATTCCTCTCCCGCAGCTTCCTGTTCGTGGCCTTGGCCTACGGCCTTTGCGGCTTCCAGGATTTCTTTTTCGTGACCCAGTTCATCCCCTTTGCCACCGACGCCGGCCTCACTAGCCAGCACGCCTCGAACATCCAGGGCCTGGCCGGTCTGGTGAGCCTGGCGGGCGTCCTGGTCTTCCCCGCGCTGACGGAGAAGGCGGGCCACGGCATTCCCCTGTCGTTCATGTTTCTCTTGCGCGCCGTCTGCTACGGACTGCTCGTTTTCTCGTCCGGGCAATCCGCCATATTCGCGGCGGCCCTGTTGATGGGGTTCACGCTCATGGCCACCGCGCCCCTTGCCGCGGCCATGACCGGCGACTTCTTCGGGGTCAGGAACATCGGCCTGATCACCGGCGCCATTCTCTGGGTCCACCACACCGGCGGCGCGCTCGGCGCGCTGCTCGGAGGCATAGGGCACGACGCCACGGGTTCCTACGCCGGCATGTTCCTGGCCTGTCTGCTGATGGCCTTCACCGGCGCGGCCGCTTGCCTGGGTATCCGGCCGCCGGGGGGATCGTTGGTGCCACGGGCAGCCAAGGTCTCCACTTGATCCTTATTCGCAACACCGGTTGACTCGCCGCTTGCGGACGAGTAAGCCGCTCAAAACCTCGACACCACCGGAGGCACCATGATCGACGCATACTCCTGGCGCACCAGCAACGGCCGCAAACTGCACATCGGGCTGGAGGAGCTGGGGCTGGAATACCGGATCCATCCCATCGACATCCGCAAGGGGCAGCAGTTCGAGCCCGACTTTCTGAAGATCAGCCCCAACAACAAGATCCCCGCCATCGTCGACCAGGACGGCCCCGGCGGAAGGCCCTACGCGGTGTTCGAGTCCGGCGCCATCCTCATGTACCTCGCCGAGAAAACCGGCAAGCTCATGCCGCAAGACACGGAGCGGCGCTACGTGGTGATCCAGTGGCTCATGTTCCAGATGGGCGGCATCGGCCCCATGCTGGGACAGGCCAACCACTTCCGCGGCCAGGCCCCCGACAACGAGTACGGGGTGCGGCGCTACACCAACGAGGCCGGGCGCCTCTACGGCGTCATGGACCGGCGCCTGCAAGACCACGAGTACCTGGCGGGCGAGTACTCCATCGCCGACATCGCCTGCTATCCCTGGCTCCAGGGCCACGAAAAACAGGGGCAAAACCTGAACGACTTCCCCCACGTCAAACGCTGGTTCGAAGCCGTCACCGCCCGTCCCGGCGTGCAACGCGGCCTCCGGGTCATGGCCGACGTGCCCCTGACCCCCATGGACGACAAGGCGCGAGAGATCATGTACGGCGCGAAGCAGTACGAAAGGCGCTGACGGCGTTTAACACGGGCCCCGTTCAATCCTCCGCGCTCAGCTCCTTCCGGTACTTGCGCCAGCGGCCGCGGAACTGGTGATAGGTCAACCCCAGCGTGTCGGCCGCTTCACGCTGGTTGTATCGCGCGGCCGTCAGGCTTTCCCGTATCATGCGCACCTCGAGGTCTCGCACCGCTGCTTCCAGTGAACGGCTGTTCCCGTCGGGCGGACCTTCCGGACTGGCCGGCGGGGGCGCCTGAGCCGGCGCCGCGGCATCGTGCCCGGCGCCCGCGGCCGCACCGAAGGGCGAGACGAAGGGATCGAACGCGATCTCGTCGACGTCGGGGCCGGCGGATCGATACACGGCCCGCTCCACCACGTTCCTGAGCTCGCGCACGTTACCGGGCCAGGGATAGCGTTCCATCCGCGCGACCACCCCGGGGCTGAACCGGGGCAGCTCCGTCCAGCACAACTCGTGGGCCATCCTCGCGGCGAAGTGGACGGCCAGCAGCAGGACATCGCCCCGGCGCGCCCGAAGCGGCGGGATGAACAGGACATCGAACGAGAGCCGGTCGAGCAGGTCGCGCTTGAAACGGCCCTCACGGGCCAGTGAAGGCAGATCCGCGTTGGTGGCGCCGATGATTCGGGCCTCCACGTGTACAGGCGTGGACGACCCCACCCGTTCGAAGCTGCCGTACTCCACCACCCGGAGGATCTTCTCTTGCACTTCCATGGGGATGAGGGCGATCTCGTCCAGGAAGAGCGTTCCGCCGGCGGCCGTCTCGAACCGTCCGGTGCGCCGCCGGTGCGCGCCAGTGAAGGCGCCTTCTTCGTGTCCGAACAGCTCGGACTCCAGCAGCGCAGGCGCCAGCGCCGCGCAGTTCAGCGTGACCAGAGGCCCGCGCCAACGCGAGGACAGGTAGTGGAGCTTGGCTGCGGCCAGCTCCTTGCCGGTCCCCCGCTCGCCTATCAGCAGGACCGGACGGTCAACCTTGGCCGCGCGGGACAGCGTTTCCTGAAAGTCGAGGAAGGCGTCCGACTGTCCGATGGGCTCCGTGTACGACTCGGGCATCTACGTCCCCGTATGGTGTAAAATACTATTTTATAGTTTTTTTAACTTAAATTTAGTTTTATTGACGATAGTATCGAAACGCTGTGACACTTGCAAACCCAACGAAAACAGAAGGTTGCACGTGGCAGGTCATGGT
The DNA here is from genome assembly GCA_026710965.1 of Deltaproteobacteria bacterium. Lineage (GTDB taxonomy): Bacteria > Desulfobacterota > Binatia > UBA9968 > JAJDTQ01 > JAJDTQ01. Next base: position 8,351 of record JAPOQB010000554.1, read on the forward strand.
GGCACGGTCGGTGCTTTATCCATGCGTGTAACCGTTTCCGCAAACCTGCCGAGGGAGGAGTCAAATGGGGATCTTTACACGCCTGAGCGACATCGTCAGCTCGAACATCAGCTCCATGCTGGACAAGGCCGAGGATCCGGAAAAGCTCATCCGGTTGATGATCCAGGAGATGGAGGACACGCTGGTGGAGATCAAGGTCGCCTGCGCCCAGGCGATGGCGGCGCGCAAGAAGGTCGAGCGCGAGCTGGATGAGGCGCGGCGGCGCGGCGACCAGTGGGAAGAGAAGGCGAAGCTCGCCGTCGCCAAGGGACGGGAGGACCTGGCGCGGGAGGCGCTGGTGGAGAAGCGGCGTTACCGTGAGCGAGCCGAGGTCCTGGAGGACGAGGCCGTCCAGTGCGCCGGCGTCATCGAGCAGTACCAGTCGGACATGGTCCAATTGGAGGACAAGCTGGCGAAAGCGCACGAGAACCAACGGATTCTGGTACAACGCCACATCCAGGCGCACAAGCGCAAGCGGGCGCAAAGCGGGATCCGGAAGATGACCAGCGCCGACACCATGCTGCGGTTCGAGCAGTTCGAGAACCGCATCGAGCGCATGGAAGCGGAGGCCGACTTGGTGAATTTCGCGCACAAGCCGGACCTCGATGACGTGTTCGCCCGCCTGGAGCAGGACGAGGAGATCGAAGCCGAACTGCGCAGGCTCAAGGACGGCGCCGGGCGGTCCGAGACCTGAGGCGCGGCCGCGGTCCCAGCGCATGATCCCCACGCACGGGGACCGTGCCGGAAGGCGTCATGGAAGTCATGGGAATCATAATGGGAGTGCTCGGGATCCTCTTGATCCTGGGAGCGATACTGATCGTCATGGTGGTGTGGGCCATCCGGGCGCTGCGCAGGAACGGAGCCGGCAGTGACGAGGCCCGCCTGATGCAGGAGATATACCAGGGCCTCAGCAAACTCGAGGACCGGGTGGAATCCCTGGAGACCATTCTACTCGACAGAAAGGAAAGACAGCCATGACTCAAGGCAGTTCCCGCATCTATCGCTCGCGTCGCGGGGTCATCCTCGGCGTATGCCGCGGTCTTGCGGAACACCTGGACGTGTCGGTTTTCTGGGTCCGGGTGATCGCCGTGGTGATTCTGATCAGCACCGGATTCTGGCCGGTGGCCGGCCTCTACCTGCTGGCCGCCCTGATCCTGAAGCCGGAGCCCGTGCTGCCGTTGCAGACGGCGGGAGAACAGGACTTCTACAACAGCTACGCGCACTCGCGCGCCCACGCGCTGGACCGGCTGCGCCACACCTTCGGTCAACTCGACCGCCGTATCCGCCGCATGGAGAGCGTGGTCACCAATCGCGAGTACGATTGGGAACGGCGGCTGCGGACCGGAGAACGGAAACCCGAGCGGGATTGACAGTGGCGGCGGGCGCGTCAACCGCGGGTGACGCGGAACCGCGCCATGAAACGGCTGTCGAGGTAGTCCTTGAAGCGCCAGCACCAGCGGGCGTGGGCGGTCCAGCCCTTGTAATCCATCAGCGCCTTGCCGTCGCCGGTGTTGAGGAGCCGCAGGAAGTCGTGTTGCGGCTCGTAGGGGGTCAACGGCTCGCCGCGCACCAGCGCGCCGATGTTGTTCCACAGGACCGGACCCTGGCGGACGGCGTACACTCCGGCCTTGGGCGTGCCCGCTTCGGCCACGGTGCCGCTATCTCCCACCGCGAAGACATTCGCCGGCCCGGTGGACTGGAGGGTGTCGCGGGTGAGCAGGAAGCCCCTGGGGTCTTTGGGCAGCGTCATGTTCTCCACCACTGGCGGCGGGGCCGCGCCCGCGGCCAGCACTACGAGGTCGGCGGGGAGCCGACGGCCGTCGGCGCACACGACGGCTCCGTCCTCGACACGTGTCACCCGGGTGCCCGTAACCACCTCGACGCCACGGGATGCCACGACGGACTCCACCCGGTGCCGGGCTCGAGGGGACAGTCCCCCGCCGATGCGCTCTCCCGCGTCAATGATGCTGATGGCGTGAGGTGTCCCGCCCGCCACCCGGCCCAAGTATGAGGGCAGGCACAGGCTGATCTCAAGGCCGCCCACGCCGCCGCCGATGACCACCACCCGGATCGCCTTCAGGCCGTCCCGGCGTAGCTCCTGCAAGCGTTCGTAGAGCCGCATGAGAAAGGTCTGCATGGGCTTGATGGGGACCCAGGCACCTGGGGACGCGTCGATGCCGGCGCGGTTGGGCACCGATCCGGCGCCGACGGATAGGACGTCGAAGGGCACCGGCTCGTGATCGTCGAAACGCACGGTCCGCGTCTCCATGTCCACGGTCCGGGCCGGCTCCACCACGAGCTCCGCCCGGGCTGCCTGGGCGAGGCTCCGCAGCTCGATCTCCAGCGTTCCGGGCGGGTACTGGCCGGACAGGGTACCGGGCAGCATGCCGGAGTAGGTGGCCGAGGCGAAACCCGAAACGCACACGAGCCGGGCGCGCGCAATGGGTTCACGCCGCCACATGTCCAGGACATGGGCGTTGGTGTGGCCGATGCCGAGGAGGACGATCCGCCGGTCGTCAGAGGATTGCACGGACGGACGGTCGCGCGGTCATGCGCTGATGCCACGCGTTCAGCAGCGGCAGGCTTGGATCCGGCAAGACGCCCCACTCCACGTGGCGCATGACCCGCGGCAGGTGTGCGGCGTCCAGCAGCGAGAAATCGCCGGCCATGTAGTCGCGGCCTTCGAGCTCGCGTTCCAGGGGTTGCAGTTGCTCGACGAACAGGGCCTTGGCCGCGGCCAGGGCGCCGGCGTCGCGCTCGCCCTCGGCCTTCACCATTTCCGCGCGGATAGCCTGATGGCTGTCGTTGGTGTGAGTGATGCCGTAGTCGATGAGGATCCGGATCCGGGCGCGCGACACGGCGTCGGCCGGCAGCAGCGGCGGGGCCGGATATTTCTCCTCCAGGTACTCGTTGATGATGCACGACTCGTAGAGCACGGTGTCGCCGTCGACCAGCACCGGCACCTTGCCGTAGGGGTTCATGGCCAGATACTCGGGCGCCTTCTGCTCCCGTTTGCGCAGGTCCACGGGAACCGTTTCGTATTCCAGCCCTTTTTCTTCCAGGACCACCTTCACCCGCTGGCAGTTGGGTGAGCTCTTGAAGTCGTAGAGTTTGATTTTATCGCTCATATCAGGTTCCTTCTCCTCGAGTGGTGCACGCCACTGGGGGGCGACCGTAGGTCGCCCCTACAAGTCATCGCGTCTTGCCGACCAAAAAAACCCCCTCCGTATCCTATCATGCGCATTAACCGGACAGGACGTTAGTGTCCCCGCACAACCCGGTCCAGCTCGTCTTTCCACTTGCCGGCCACGCTGTCGTGGGTCTCCTTGTCGATCTGGCTCACCGCCGGGAACTGGTCCTTCCACTCGAAGGGCCGGGTGGCGTCGATGATGGCGCGGGAGTTGAGGCCCTTCTTGTCGCGCGGGATGATGGGGTCCAGGGGTCCGCTCCAGGTGCGCCGGATGATGTCGATGGAATCCACGGGGTTGGACCGGGTGCACATGGCCCACACCACCTCGTTCAGGTTGGTGATGTCCACGTCCTCGTCCACCACCACCACGTAGCGGCCGAGATAGGCGCCCGCGTGGCACTGCGCGGCCATGAGCGCGGCCTGCTTGGCATGACCGGGGTAGCGCTGCTTGATGGACACGACGATCATGAAACGCTGGGCCGGCGGCGGCACGTACACGCCGACGACATCCGGCACCCCACCCCTCTCGACCCCGTTCCAGATCATGGCCGAGCGCAGCATGGAGCGGTACATGCCGTGAATGGTGGGACGGAACGGCGGCGCCCCGGTGAGAATCGGGTTGTCCCGGTGGTAGAGGGCCTTCAACTGCACCACCGGCTCGGCCCGGCGGGCGCTGGCGTAGTAGCCGGTCCATTCGCCGAAGGGCCCCTCGGGGCGGGTGTCGCCGGGGACGATCTCCCCTTCCACCACGATCTCGGCGGCGGCAGGCACCCGGAGGCCGGTGAGCGGCGCCTCGATGACGCTCAGGGGCTGATCCACCAGGCCGCCGGCCCAGGCGTACTCGCTCACCCCCGGCGGCACCGCCTGCGACGCTGCCACGAACATCAGCGGGTGCTGGCCGAAGGCCATGGCCACCTGCACGGGCTTGCCCGCCTTGAGCGACTTCTCCATGTGCATGCGCCCGTGCTTGCCCGGGGAGATGTAGAGCGCCAGCTTGTCCCCCTCATGGACCATGACCCGGTAGCAGCCGACGTTCTCCTCGCCGGTCTCGGGATCCCGCGTGACCACCAGATGGGCAGTGCCGAGGTAGCGCCCGCCATCGCCGGAGTGCCAACGCGGCACCGGGATGTCCAGGATGTCGATGTCCTTGCCGGTCTTGCGGTTCTCCATGACCGGACCCGTCGGCAGAACCCGGGGCTCCACGGGCACGAGACTGGCCAGGCGGGTGCGCAGCCGGTCGATGACCTCGATGGTGCTGAGGTCCAGCGGCAGGCCCAAGGTCAGCGCCGTCCGCTCCATGGTCTCCATCATGTTGGCGAGGACCCGCCCCTGGCCCTTGTGGCCGGCGACGTTTTCGAACAGGAGCGCCGGCGGCGTTGGCGACCGCTCGCAGACGATCTCGTTCAGGGCGCCCACCTCGAGGTCCCAGTGGGCGCCGGAGATGCGCTCCAACTGGCCGATCTCCTCCACCTGCTGGAGCCACACCCGAAGATCGTCAAAGGCCGTCGGCTCCTGGTCGTGCTTGCGTTCCGGTCTTGCCATTTCTCACCTCTCCGCAGCCGCTATTCCGGCTCCGTCAACTCCCAGGTCTCCGGCGTGAACAACTCCTCGGGCGAGAGGTTGCGCTCGCAGATGCCCTGGGCCTCGCAGTATTCGATGAAGGTGTTGAGGACGTCCCGGTTGGCGTCCAGCCCGTAGGGACACGAGTCGCCGCCGAACACCGCGCGTTCCTGCTCCAGGGCGTGCCGCGGCCACGCCACCACCTGGCTCGGTATGTCGATGAACCGTTGCCGCGCCTCCCGCTTCGCCTGGCTGAAAAGCTCGAAGAGAGCCGCCGCAACATCCGGGTGCTGTTCCAGCACCGATTTCCGGACGGCCAGCACGTGCATGATCGGGAAGATCCGGGTCTTTCTGAAGTACTCCGCCTCGACGTCACGGTAGTCCTCGAACAGGCGCTTGAGCCCAGCGTCGGCCAGCAGCGGCGGCAGTTGTGTTTCGGTGACCCCCAGCATGTCCAGCCGGCCCTCGCGGATTGCCGCCATGGCCCGCTCGGCGGCGCTTCCCTCTCCCGCAAGCACCTCGATGGTCGCGCCGCCCGGGATCTTCACCGAGGTTTCGGTCGCGCCGTCGTCCCAATGATGCAGCGAGCCCGCATACCACTCGGAGTTGGCCGGCGTCACGCCGTACTCGTTCACCAGCGTCCCCCGGATCCACACCGCCGCGGTCTGGACCCAACGCAGGAAGCCGAGCCGCTTGCCGATGAGGTCCCGCGGCGTGTCGATGCCGGCGTCGCGCCGGACCACGATGAAACCGTGCCGGAACATGCGCGACGGAAACACCGGGATGCCGATGAAATCGCACTGGTTCCGCGAGGTGTAGTAGATGAGCTCCGCCAGCGACATCTCGGAGGCGTCGAACTCGCCCCGGTGCATGGCCGCGAACATGCCCTGCACGCTGACCTGCTCCAGCGGTTCCACCTCGATTCCCGGAACGTCGAGGACGCC
>JAPOQB010000378.1 GCA_026710965.1 Deltaproteobacteria bacterium
ACCCGGGAGGTGCCGCTGGTGGCGGGATTCGACGGCTTCGGCCGCGCCATCACCGACGGCGAGGGCCGCTTCACCATCGTCACGGTGAAGCCGGGGTGCGTGCCGGGACCCGGCGAAAGCGTCCAGGCGCCGCATATCTCCTTGTCGGTGTTCGCCCGGGGGCTGCTGAAGCACCTGGTGACGCGGATTTACTTCTCGGACGAGGAAACCGCCAACGACCAGGATCCCGTTTTGCTATCCATTGAGGATGGGACCCGCCGTGACACACTCGTGGCCGTCAGGCAGGAAGGCGAACGGAGGCTCCCCCTCTACGAGTTCGATATCTACCTGCAAGGACCGCGGGAGACAGTTTTCTTCAACATCTAGTGTGGTGTCTGTTTACGGTCCCGGCCAATACATGGACTCATGGAGAATGCATGGTGCGCATACCCACTCCACTAATCCTTTCGATCACTCCAGTCATAGCGATGGCCGCCCTCACCGCGTGCGGGGGTGGTGGCGGCCCAAGCCCCGGCCGTGGGGTTGAAGTTCCCGAAATCGAGGAACCCATCCCTGACGAGCCCAAGGTCCAGCCCGCCCCCGGGACCTTCGACAGTCACACTCTCTCCGAAGTGGCGCCGCCCGGCAGCTACGCAAACCGGCAGCATGACCGTATCAGGGTGATGGTGCAGGACGAACCCCTCGACTTCACACAGCCAGAGTTCGAGGGGCGCATTGCAATCGATGGCGCGAGCTTCGGGATATTCTTCCAGTTCGACTTCGAATTGCGCGAGGCCTTTACGGAAAACTGCAGGCCCGAGCGGAAATGTCAGGTGTACCGCGTCAAGTCCGGAGGAGACTGGGATCGCCTGCAGGCGTTTGTCCGCACCGTCATCCAGACCCACGGCCAACCCTCGGATAACAACTGGTACCTGTATGACGAGGATCGCTATGGGTGGGTGAGGCTGCCTGTACACGACGTCGACAACTACTACCACGGGACGCTGATGGGACAGGTCATCACCAGAGTCGCTCCCGACGCCGCGATTGTTCCAGTGGCGTTGGTCTTCAAAGGGGGCATCATCCGCGGTACGCCCGACGGACAGGAGATCACACTGGACGACGACGAGCCCAAGCTTTTTGAGATCCTGGCCGACGGCCAGGGAGGTATGCCACTCGACCAACTGGACATGCGACTCGCCCACAACTGGCGCGAGTTCTACACATTGGCCGACATCATCAACTCCAGTTTTGGAGGCGCCGGTGGAATGGAACCGTTCGACCTGGCCTTCCGTGCCAAACATTTCGCAGACCTGCGGGCGGCTCGGCAGTGGCTCCCCCAGCGCTGGCGCGCCTATACGCAGGCGGATGTCCCCGAGAGCGAACGAGTCATCCGGGTGCGCCCGACCACCAATGCCCGGCTGACCCTCGGCCTTGACGGGCGTGGACTGGAGATGCTGGAGATCGTCAACTTCCCGGAACTGCGAGGCCACACGATCGGCGCCACCACGGGTCTTCCCCCGGGAAATGTGGAGATCGGGACGCCCTGCGGCGAGCTACCCGATGACTGGGATGCCGCCAGGCACGGCAGGCACTACTGTCTTGCCGCGCCGGAACGTTCCACCTCCCACGCCACCGCCTACATATCCGCCACCCTCGCCAACATGATGGCTGCCTCGCGGGGCCAGGTGGGCAGCCTCGAAATCGTGCGCCGGCTCATGAACACGGCCGACCAGACCGGGAAGTTCTCGGATTCGCTCCTCTACGGGGCCGGCCTGGTCGATCCGCAGGCGGCGCTTCAGGCGGTGGGACGCACGGTCACTGGCACCTCCGGAGGCGAGGCGCCCGTCCACCGGACCCGGCTCAACCTCCCCAGCGCCTACGGTGACGCGGCCAGGCGCCTTTCGGGAATCGAGATCGCCAGTTTCGATGCGTGGAACTATCCGTTCTGGCTCGGCGCCGGCCAACTGATCGCACCGAGCGATGTTCCCGTCGATCCGATCCCCAGGTTCCACGAAGGGGACGCCCCAAAGATGTGCTCCCCTTTCCGGCTCCACGCCGCCCACTTCAACTGCTTTCAGGCGTCGGAACAGGTCGCGGGGCTGGTTTCGAGAGATGGTGCGGGGGCAAGTTTCCGCCTTGGGGACGGCCTCGCCGTCTCGGCCGTGACGCAGGGTGCGCGGCGTCTGGACGGAAAGGCAAAGGGGGCGTTCTCCTGGGGAAGCGGCGCCACGCTCGCTGCCTTTCATCTCGAAAAAGAGTCCTTGATCGAGGGCAGCTGGCGCGCCATCTCCCGCATGACCGTCGCCGCCGACCTGCCCGGAGGCATCGGGCGCTCCAGGCAGTCGATGTTCGACGCCGGGCCCGCCCTGATCTCCTCCTGGACCCTTGGCATCGCCCACGACCGGGGACGGTCCCGCACCGCCCTTACCCTATCCCAACCGCCGCGGGCCGAAAGCGGCACGGCACGCCTTACCTATCCCGTGGGACGCACGCGCGCGGGGCAACGACTTTACGGCAGCCGCACCTTCTCTTTGGTGCCGAGCCGCCGTACCCTGACCGCCAGCGTCACCCACCAGCGCATGCTCGGCGCGGGCGAGTTCCTGGTCTCATTCCAACGGAGCGAGAACCCGGGGCATACCGACGCCGCGCCGTCTTACGGCGCGGGGGTCGCGTGGCGACTTCACTATTGATGTCGCCTGGTGTGTGTCGGGCCAGCCGCCCTGCCCCGGGTGCACATTACTTCTTCTTGTCCATCGCCGCCCGCTGATCCACGCCGGTCTCGGCGTATCCGGGCTCCACCAGCGCATTGATGACGTAGCGGCCGCCCTTGCCCACCACCTTTGCGCCGCGTTCCAGCGCGGCGGCCAGCTCCTCGGAGGTGGACACCGGCGCCTCGCCGTCGAAGCCTTGCGCCTTGCCCATGGCGATGAGGTCCACCGGCGGGTCGTCGAGACGCTGTCCGATCCAGCGGTTCTGCACCGGCCGCTTACGGATCAACGCCACCCGCTCCTGGTGCATCTCGTCGTTGTAGTAGGAACGGTTGTCAGCGATGACCACCAACAGCGGCAGATCCATGTGGGTGGCGGTCCACAGCGCGTTGCAGCCCATCAGGTAGTCGCCGTCGCCCAGGACCCCTATCACCAGCCGGCCCTTGCCCTTGAGCGCCAGCGCCGCGCCCACGGCGTGG
>JAPOQB010000372.1 GCA_026710965.1 Deltaproteobacteria bacterium
CCCAGGGCCACCCGGCCGCCCGCGGCCAGGAAGTGGGGAATCGGCGCCAGGCCGCTTCCCAGGCGCAGGTTGCTGGCGGGGTTGTGCACCGGCGTCGCGCCCCGTTCCACGATGATCTCGACGTCTTCCGGCTCGATCCACAACGAGTGGGCCGTGGACAGGTTGGGCTTCACCACTCCGAGGTCGTCCAGGTGCTTCAACAAGGAGGTCCCGTAGAGCTTCGGACCCATGAGGGACTGGGACTTGGTCTCGGCGAGATGAATGTGCAACGGCACGTCCCATCGTTCGGAGATGGCGGCGGCGCCCAGCAGCAGCTCATCGGTGCAGCGTTGTACGGCGGAGGGTCCGGGGCAGCACGTGGTCAACCGGTCCGGGTCGTGCAACTCGTCCATGAAAGCTTCGATCTCGTCGAGCCATCCCCGGGTTTCCTTGGTCTCGGCCTGGGTCATCCGGCTCACCTCGCCGCCGGTCTCTCCCTTCGGCGTATTCAGCGGTATGGTGGCCTCGTAGGGCCGGTCGGTGACGGTGAGGGGCACGATGTGCCGCAACCCCAGGTCCCGCATGGCGCGGATGGCCTCGCCGGCGCCGGTGTAGCGGCTGTTCTGGTTGCCGAAGAAATGGTCCAGGTTGGTGGTGCAGCCGGTCTTGAGCATCTCCATCCCGCCCAGAAGGGCGCTGATATAGAACATCTCATCGCCGCAGGCCCGCAGGGCGGCGCGCCAGTACGCGCGCCAAATCTCCAGCGGGCGCGCGGGCATCAGGCCGCGAAAGATGTTGGCCGGCGAATGATTGTGGGCGTCGATGAGCCCGGGAATCGCAATGAACCGGCTCCCGTCGATGACCCGGTCGGAGCCATCCCGCGGGCAGCCGGCTGCCGGTCCGACGTACTCCAGGCGATTGCCGTCAATGACCAGGGAGCCGTCCTCGATGACCTCGTCGCGTTCGTTCATGGTGACGATAAGTGCGTGTTCGATCAGTTGTTTCATGGTAACCGCCTTTCCAGGTTCGCGTCACAACGCCAAGCGGCGCAGGCTCAGACCCAGCAGGAGCACGACCACCCCCAGGGCCACGTTGACCACCAGCAAGCGCATCCACGGGTTGCGGCCGTCGAGCGGATGCTCCAGGGACACCTCGTACCGAAATGCCTGAAGACCGTGGTTCAGCCCCATCACGGCCGTCAGGACGGCCTTCGCCGCCACCACCAGGAAGGCGCCCGAGCCCGGGGCGAATTGGGCGGTGCCGTGGAGGAAGGCTCCGGCCAGGCCCGACACAACGGCCACGGGCGCCGCGGCGGCAACGAGCGCGTTCAGTCCGCCGGCAGCCCGGCGCAAGACCTCCAGGCGCGGCCCCGGCGGAAGCCCGCGGCCCGCCGGCCACCACAGGCCCAGGACGAACAGGTTGGCGCCCAGCCAGATGCTGAAGGCGAAGACGTGCACCCACGGAATGAAGGTCTGCAAGGGTATTTCCTTCCCGTCCACCGCCCGTCGTGGCAGCTTTTCCGGTTTGGTTCCGGCCGCGCGGGCAGCCGCTACTTGGTGAATCTTGCGGGGTTTTCGAGCCCGTGGCTCCGGTCCCGCGGGCGAGTTGGAACCCCGCCCCTACAGCCTTGATACGCCAAGGCACTTGTGTTAGCAAAGAGCCTATTCCACGAGGGGGGCGTCGAACTTGCCATGATGCGCTGGTTGCCAGAGAATGTGTCCACTTACGGTGGTCAGATCGACTACCTGTTCTA
>JAPOQB010000393.1 GCA_026710965.1 Deltaproteobacteria bacterium
CACGTCGTTCAGTGTGGTGATGCCCAGGTCCGGCTGGGCGAAGGAGGCGTTGGCGACCCCCGCTCCGGAGAGGTAGAGCGCGCGGAAACCCTGCCGCTGGGCCAGCAGGGCGCAGTAGGCGTTGATGGCTCCAACGACCTGAAGTGGTCGTTCTTCCCGCACGGCGCGCCGGAACCTCGCTCCTGCCGATCTCGCGTCTTCCATGTCGTCGTTCTCTCCCTGCCACTAGCGCAAAGAACAAGTATCCGATCGCCCTTGGCCTGTCAATTCAAGGTTTCCGTACGATTCGTTTCCCTGTACGAGCCGCCGGCCGCCGCGTTCAGAAGTACGACAGGTCCAGGGCGCCCAGTTGTTTCAGGTGGGCGATGTCGCCCCAGGTTTCCAGGCCCCAAGTCCCGTCCTGGCATTTAAAGACGTTGACGCTGGCGTTCTTGAAGGAGAAACGCCGGGGCGCGTCCAGCGGGATCGCCAGGGTGTGCCGGAACAATGCGCTCAGGACGCCCCCGTGGGTGACCACCATGATGATCTCGCCGGCGTGGCGCCGGACCAGCTCCTCCAGGCACAGCATGTTGCGCTCGGTCTGTGCCCGGAAGCTCTCTCCCGAGGGCATCGCGTGGTCGGCGCCGCCGTTGCGATGCTCCTGGTACTCCGCGGGATAGCGCTCGCGGATTTCGTTGCCGTCGAGGCCCTGGAAGATGCCGAGGTTGCGCTCGCGCAGACGCTCGTCGGCGATGACTTCATGGCCGGTCTTCGCCGCAATGATCCTGGCGGTCTCGAAGGCGCGCCCGAGGTCGCTGCTGTAGATGGCGCTGCAACTCTCGGGGGTAAACCGCTCGGACAGCGCTTCCGCCTGAGCGCGTCCCTTCTCCGTGAGGGTGCTGTCCAGGTGTCCCTGGCGCCGGCCCTCGATGTTCCAGTGGGTTTCACCGTGCCGCACCACGATGACGTAGGTTGCATCCATGCCGCCAATCCTAGCCAAAGGGCCTTGAAATTTCTATCGGAATGCGGGATAGGCCACTGAGGACATCCCCAACCGAATCACCCATCCCCAAAGGAGGAGAGACATGGCAGCACAAACCTTTACGGTCAAGACTCCCTGCATCACCGACGGCCGAAGCCACATGCCGCTGGTGCGGACCGACGTTCTCATGAGCGGTCTCAACTACTACGCGCCCGGCCGGAAGAACAAGCTTCACACCCACCCGGGCGAGGACCACATGTTCGTCGTACTCGACGGGCAGGCGACGTTCTTCGACAAGGACCAGAAGGCTACGGTGCTGGGGAAGGGCGACGGCATCCTTCTCCCGGAAGGGCACTTCTACCAGTTCGAGAGCTCCGGCGACACGCCGTTGGCGTTGCTGCGCTTCGCCGCCTACAAGCCCGACCGGAAAGATGTCCGGCGAATCGACGCTACGGGGGAGAACGCCCGCTCGGAAGACGAGATGGACTACGTGTGCGTCGACGGCGACCCCATCGATGGGGAGGAGTGGACGCTGAGCTGATCGGCGCTATTGCCGATAGTCCGCCACACTCTCGGTCCGGTCAACGCGGGCAAATTGTAAATTGCATTTACGATTTGCCCGTTTTCTTTCCGTCAGGGCTTTGCGCTTGAGTGGTTGGTGAGCCGTGTCGGGCTCGAACCGACGACCCTCTGCTTAAAAGGCAGATGCTCTACCTGCTGAGCTAACGGCTCGTGCTGTCGCAGTGCGGGAGTGACGGGCAACTGGGGCCACGCCACCGATTCGATTTTAACAGAGGGGCGCGGCGGCGGGCAAACCATTGCCATCGCGCCTCCTCGTCACGCTGTCGCCGATCTGATAGACAGGGGGCTGTTCGCCATGGAATGGGAGGCTCGACGGCGAGGCGCGCGGAACCGGTCTGCGGGTCCAACGGGCCGAGAGGGGAGTTGCCAATGCTGCTGATCACCGACCCCGACGTGAAGCAGGTGCTTCGGGTGGAGGATATCATCGACGACATGGAGCGGGCCTTTGCCGAGGAGGCGCGGGGCGTTGCCGTCAACCGGCCGCGGACTCGTTACAAGGTGCCGCCTGACCGGGATTCCGACGGCTACATGGCCAACATCATCCCGGGCGCGGTGCCGAGCTCCGGGGTGGCGGCGCTGCGTTACGATTCCATGGTGGTCCGGGAGCGGATGGTCGACGGTCTCAAGCGCATGGATTACCCGTACCCCGCGCGCCGGAGTTGGGGTTTCGTGCTGCTGTTCAGCCTGGAGACCGCCGAGCCCCTGGCCATCATCCACGACTTCAGTCTCTCTTCCATACGGGTCGGCGCCACCACCGGCGTGGCCACTCGTTCGCTGTCCCGGGAGGACAGCCAGGTTGTGGGACTGTTCGGCTCGGGCAACGAAGCCGAGCAGAACCTCGCCGCCATCTGCGCGGTGCGGGATGTCCGGGAGGTGCGCGTGTACAGCGTCACGCCCCAGCACCGGGAACGGTTCGCCATGGAGATGACCGGCAAGCTCGACATCCAGGTGCGCCCGGTGGACAATGCCAGGGCCGTGGTGGAGGGCGCGGACATCGTCATGTGCGCCACCAACGCCAGCGCGCCGGTATTTGACGGTGACTGGCTCGTGCCCGGCCAGTTGGTCACCACCATCGTCAACACCGACGGCGTGCACAGCCGCACCGAGGCGGACGCCACCACCTTCACCCGGGCCGATCTGATCGTGCTCAACAACCGGCAGACCTCGCTGACCAACCAGCAGCGGGAGATGCTCGATCTCATCGACGAGGGGAAGATAAGCTGGGACAACATCTGCGAGCTGGGCCAGGTCCTCATTGGCGAGAACCCCGGGCGCAAGAGCGACGACGAGATCATCTACTACAAGAGCAACACGGGCGTCGGCATCCAGTTCGCCGCGGCCGGCGCGGTGATCTACGAGGAGTGCAAGAAGAAGGGCCTGGGCCGGGAGCTCCCCACCGAGTGGTTCGGCGCCGACCTGGGCGAGTGGCTGGACAAGGGTTATTCGCCTTCTCCGTAGGCCCGGCAGCCGTGCGCGCCTCGTCCTGGTCGGAGGTTGTTTCCACGAGTCCGTTCTCTCCAACATCGCGAGGGTCTCATGATCGTTGACTTCCAGCATCACTACGTGCCCAAAGAGCTCGCCCAGAAACACGGCCTTTACTCCGAAGAGCCGTTGTTCGCCAAGCTGGACACCGGGGTTCCGCGGTTGACCATGCACGCGCGGCTCTATGACGCGGAGATGCAGCTCCGGGACATGGACGAGGCCGGGGTGGACGTATCCGTGCTGTCGTGCCTGCTGGGCTGGGACGCCACTCTGGAGGACAACCGCACCATCAACGACAGCCTGGCGGAGCTGCAACGCCGCTTCCCAGGGCGCTTCGTCGGGCTGGCCCAGGCGCCGCTCCTGGGCGGCCCGGAGGCCATGGCGGAGTTCGACCGGGCCATCGGTGAGTTGGGTCTCCACGGCGTCGCCACCACCTCCCAGTTCCGGGGCCTACCGCTGGACTCGGAGCAGCTCTATCCCTTCTACGAAACGGTCAGCGCCCTCGACGTGCCCATCTTCGTCCATCCGGCCATGGTCCCCGAGGGCTACGGGCTGCTCATGGATTACGATCTGGCCCGCATCCTGGGACGCGAGGTGGATCTGGCCGTGGCCGCCACCCGCATCGTGGCCGGAGGCGTGCTGGAGCGGTTCCCGGGCCTCAAATTCGTCATCGGCCACTTCGGCGGCGGCATCGCCGGGGTGAAGGACCGGCTCGTGGCCAAGGCCTACCGCTTCGGTACGCTGGACAAGCCCTTCGAGCACTATTTCGACATGCTCTACTTCGACATGGCCGGCTTCGAGGGCGGCACCGTCGCCCTGGGCTGTGCCCTCCAGGGCATCCGGCCCGACCGGTTGGTGTTCGCCACCGACTACCCCCAGGACTTCACCGGGGTCAGCACCGACACCGGCAAGGGCATGACCGCCCTGCGCGACTACATCGACGCCATCCGGGGGCTGCCATTGACCGACGCCGACAAGGACGCGATCATGGGCGGCACGGCGGCCGGGCTGCTGGGCCTCGATTCATGACGGCCGGGCGGTAACGCCACGGCTGGTCGCCGGCATCATCATGATCATCGACATCGACCTCGAAAAATGCACGAGCTGCGGGGACTGCGACCCCGTTTGCCCCGCGGACATCATTCACATGGAAGAGAAGGCCGGCCGGCTGGTGCCGGTGCTCAAGCACGTGGAACACTGCGTCACCTGCTTCAACTGCGAGATCTTCTGCCCGGTACAGTGCATTGACGTCCATCCCATCGTGAGGCGCCGGCCGCTTCCCTGGTAGCCGGCAGCCGACAGGACACCCGATGCTCGAAAGGATCGGCAGACTCATCGACACCGACGTGCTGGTGGTGGGGGCGGGCGCCGGCGGGCTTTGGGCCGCGCTGAGCGCGAAACGCCATCTTCCGGACGGCCGTGTCACTCTGCTGGACGCCCACATGGTGGGCCGCACCGGGCACACGGCGTTTTCCAACGCCTGGATGGTGGCGGTCACCCCCGACGACGACCTCGACGCCTGTGTGCGCGACATTGTGGAAGGGAACGAGTGGATCGCCGAGCAGGAGCTCATCCGCGACGTCCTGTCGCTTTCCCATTTCCAGTTGCTGGAGCTGGAGAAGATGGGGCTCGTATTCCCGAAAGAGGACGGCCGCTTCGTCCGCCGTCCCACCCGCGGCCTCAAGGTCACCAAGGTGCTCAAGCCGGACGGCGGCGGGCTGGAATACTGCTGGCGTCTGCGGAAGGCGCTGGAGGACGAGGGCGTGGAGCTGGTGGAGCGGGTCTTCATCACCGATCTCGCCCGGGACGACGACGGGCGCGTGGCCGGCGCTTTCGGCATCGACGGCCGGACCGGGGAGTTCGTCACCGTCCGCGCCGGCGCCACCGTCCTGGCGACGAACAGCGTAACCTTCCGGGCCGGGTTTGTGCGCGACCTCACCGGCACCGGCACACGCCTGGCCTACGACGCCGGCGCGGTGCTCACCAACGCGGAGTTCGGCTATCTCCGGCCGGGAACCCCCAAGTTCTACTTCGAGGGCATCACCTTCGCCATCCAGGACGGCGCCAAGTTCGTCAACGCCGACGGCGAGCCGTTCATGGAGCGCTACGAGCCCGGCTGGGCGGACTGGGCCGACGTGCAACTGGTGAGCAAGGCCATGGTCCAGGAACGGAAGGCGGGACGAACCCCTCTCTATCTCGACATGTCGCTCATCCCGGAAGCGGAACGGGGACAGTACCTCCAGAGCTCGGTGGCGTGGATGGATTATTTCTTCCGGAAGCTCGGTGACCGGGCGCGCATCGACATGTTCGGCAAGACCGAATACTACCCGCTGTTCCAGATGACCAAGCTGGGCATCAAGACCGACGCGGCGTGCCGTTCGTCGGTGTCCGGGCTGCTGGCGGCCGGTTTGGCCCAGGCGAGCTGCGCGAGCCATTTCGCCGGATTCCACATCGGCGCCTGCAACGGCACCGGCTGGATCGCCGGCAAGAGCGCCGCCGCCGACGCCCGGTGTCTGGATCCACCGCGGATCTCCGAAGGCAAGGCCCGGTCGGTGAAGGCGGAGGTGTCGGCGGGCTGGCGCGACGGAGACGAGAAGAGCGACGACGATCTCCTCCGCCTGCTTCAGACCCTAATCTTCCCCTACGACGTTTCCATCCTGAAGCACGAGGCCCGCATGCGGCAGGCGCTAAAGGAGCTGGAGGTCATCGCCGAGCGCGCCGACGAGAGCCGCGCAGCCCACGTCCACGGGTTCGTGCGCCTGCGCGAGACCCAGTGCATGGTAGAGACGGCCCGACTAATGCTGGAAGCGTCGCTCCTGCGCCGGGAGAGCCGCATGAGCCACCTGCGCGAGGACTACCCGGAGCGCGACGACGAGACGTGGCTCAAGTGGATCCTGATAGAGAAAGGGAGAGAAGGGCCGCGCCTGTGGACCGAGCCCATCGCGACGCCGGTGGTGGTGCCGCCGGGCATCGAGGCATGAACGGAGAGGCCTTCGGCGAACGCGGCCTCCACGTGGTTCCCCGTCGGTCGGGTTCGCCGAAGGGCGTAACCCGACGCGCCGTCGCCGGGAACCGCTAGAACAGATCCGGGAACACGTCGTCGGGAACCTGCCGTCCGACTCCCTGACGCACGGCCGCTTCGTAGACCTTCCCCGCTAGGGCGGCGAACTGGAGCCCGAAACCGACGCTGTTGTTGAAGCAGGTGATCTGCTCGGCATTCGTCCGGCCCGGATGGCGTCCCAGCAGACGGTCCGGGAGATCGGGGGGATGGG